>DASZPC010000267.1:0-4844 GCA_035550455.1 Chitinophagales bacterium
ACGCCTTCAAAATCGTTGTAAGCAGCAATAAGCGTATCGTTGGTTACTGCGGCGGGTATGCCGCCTTCCTGTTTAATACCCAGGGTGGCAACACCACTGCCCGCCTTTTTCAAAAACATATCGGCATGGCCATGGTAATGCCCTTCAAACTTTATAAATTTTGCTTTACCGGTATAGCCGCGTGCTAACCTTATGGCACTCATACAGGCTTCGGTGCCGCTGCTTACCATGCGTACCATTTCAATATTGGGTACCATGGTTTTTATCAGCTTGGCAAGCTCAATTTCAAGCGCGGTGGGGGTGCCAAACGTAAATGCTTTCTCAACCTGTTCTTTAAGGGCTGCCACTACCTTTGCATGGTTATGCCCTAAAATCATCGGCCCCCAGCTATTGATATAATCGATGTACCGGTTGCCGTCTTCATCAAAAATATAAGCGCCATTAGCCTGTTTCATAAAAACAGGTGTACCGCCTACCTGCCTGAAAGCCCGCACCGGCGAGTTAACCCCACCAGGTATGTGTTTTTGGGCTTCTTCAAAAAGTTGTTTGCTTTTACTATAGCTCATCTTTCACCATTCACTTTTGGCCTTTTACAAATTCTTTCGCAAAATAACTGGCAATTAAATCGGCCCCTGACCGCTTAATAGCCGTGATTGATTCCAGCATCGCCGCTTTTTCGTTTATCCATCCTTTTTGTGCCGCCGCTTTTATCACAGCGTATTCGCCGCTTACCTGGTAGGCTGCCACCGGTATTGGCACATTGTTTTTTACCTCGCGGATAATATCAAGATAGGCCCCCGCAGGTTTTACCATTACAATATCAGCCCCTTCGTTCACATCGTCAATAGCTTCTTTTATCGCCTCGGTACGGTTGCGGTAGTCCATTTGGTAAGTTTTTTTATCGCCAAAGCCGGGGGCACTATCCAGTGCATCGCGGAATGGCCCGTAAAAGCACGAAGCGTATTTTGCGCTATAAGCAAGGATACCTGTTTTGGTTAATCCATTTTCTTCAAACGCAGTACGAATAGCCGCAATCCTGAAATCCATCATATCCGATGGGGCTACAAAATCGGCGCCCGCTTTTGCATGTAGTACGCTCATTTTGCAAAGCACCTCAACTGTTTCATCGTTTAGTATCTCATGCCCTTTTACCAGTCCATCGTGGCCGTGCGGCGAAAAGGGGTCAAGTGCCACATCTGTCATTACACACATACCGGGAACGGTATTCTTTATTTCTTTTATGGCGCGCAGTATTAGGCCGTTTTTGTTTAGCGCCTCGCTGCATTTATCATCCTTCAGTTTATCGGGCACCTTTACAAACAACAAAACACTTTTTAGGCCCAGCGACCACAATTCAGTTACTTCTTTTTTCAAATTATCTAGGCTTAGCCTGTAGTAGCCGGGCATGGAAGGTATTTCCTGTTTTACATTTTTGCCCTCGGTTACAAACAGTGGCACTATAAAATCGCTGGCTGTAACAATCGTTTCGGCCACCATTTCGCGGATGGCTTCAGTTCGGCGGAGGGTTCTGTTTCTTCTTAGCATAGCATGATATTTTATATCCAGTTTACCGGTTTCAGTAAAACCTGTTGCAGTTTTTCTTCTTCAACTGTTTTTGGCTGGTAATTATATTCAAACCTTACCTCGGCAGGCAGGCTCATTAATATACTTTCGGTTCTCCCATTGCTTTTAAGGCCAAAGATGGTGCCCCTGTCGTGAATTAAATTAAACTCAACATACCGCCCGCGCCTTATAAGTTGCCAGTGTTTTTGTTGTTCGGTAAATGGTAACAGTTTCCGTTTTTCAATTATCGGGAAATATGCTTTTATGAAGGCTTCGCTATTGGCTTTTGCAAATTCAAAAAGTTGCCGGGCACTAAGTATTTCCCCCGGCCTTTGGTAATCGTAAAATATGCCGCCTATGCCGCGCCGCTCGCCATTGCGGTGGTGGTTTACAAAATAATTATCGCAATGCAATTTAAAATCGGGATAAAAATCTGCACTAAACCTGTCGCAGCTTTCTTTAAAGCATTGGTGAAAATGTTTGGCATCTTCTTCAAACAAAATATAGGGGGTTAAATCGGCCCCGCCGCCAAACCAGCTATCGGTTAAGTTTTCTGCTGCATCGTACAATTCAAAATAACGAAAATTAGCATGTACCGTGGGCGCCATTGGGTTGGCAGGATGAATAACCAACGAAATACCGCAGGCAAAAAATGATTCGCCTTCGGTTTTTAATTGTGCTTTTATAGCCGGTGTAACCGGGCCATATACTTCAGAAATATTTACACCGCCTTTTTCAAACACTGCCCCGTTTTGAATAACACGGGTTATGCCGCCACCCCCTTCGGGACGGTGCCAGGTATCGGTAATAAATTTTTCTTTTCCGTCTGCCTGTTCGGCAAGCTGGCAAATCTGGCTTTGCAATTCTTTAACCCACTGGCTGAATTGCTCTTTCATTTCGCACTATAGGTTTTTACCGCTTCCACAAATGCTTTGGCGTTGCCAACCGGTATGTTAGGCAAAATACCATGTCCTAAATTGGCAATGTAGCGTTGCGTGCCAAATGCGTCAATCATTTTATGTACCGCTGCTTTAATTTCTGTGGGTGGCAGCAATAATTTCGATGGGTCGAAATTTCCCTGCAGGGTTATTTTGTTGCCGGTTTCGGCACGTGCAAATCCGGGTGTTACCGTCCAGTCTATTCCTATACCGCTGGCAGTGGTTTGGCTTAACTGCTTTAAAGCATACCAACTACCCTTGGGGAACAAGATAACCGGGCAAAGCGGGCTTAAGGCTTCGGCAATTTGGGTAAGGTAGGGCAGCGCAAATTCATTAAAATCTTCTGCCGAAAGCATTCCGCTCCAGCTATCAAATACCTGCACACAATCGGCCCCCGCTTTTACCTGCGCCTTTAAATAATCAATAGTGGCAAGCGTAATTTTTTTCAAAAGCTGGTGTGCCAGTTGGGGCTGTGCAAAGCAAAACTGTTTAGCCTTATCAAAGCTCTTGCTACCCTTGCCTTCTACCATGTAGCACAAAATAGTAAACGGGGCGCCGGCGAAGCCAATCAGCGGCGCCCTGCCGTTCAGTTCTACCTTGCACATGGTAATAGCACGGCTTACATAATCCAGTCTTTCAGCAGCGCCTTCCACCAGCAGGTTGTCAATGTCTTTTTGTGTTGAAACGGTTTTAGGCAGCAACGGCCCTTTGCCTTCTTCCAGCAAAACCTGTAAGCCCAGGGCTTGAGGTATAACCAGTATGTCTGAAAATATGATGGCGGCATCCACCCCAATTATATCAATAGGCTGTAGGGTTATTTCGCAGGCCAGTTCGGGTGTTTCAACGCGGGTAAAAAAATCGTATTGCTCGCGTAGCTTTATATATTCAGGCAGGTAGCGCCCGGCCTGGCGCATCATCCAAACAGGGGGGCGGGGTACCGTATCGCCACGTATGGCACGTAGTAGTAAATCGTTTTTCAGTATGCTCATTTTTTTACGACAAGTGTTTCAACAATACAATCCATCATCGATTCAGGCGTAGGCTCCTTAGCTTCAAATACCAGCGAGGCAGGAGCTGTTTTTATGGCAGCGGCAGCAGTAGTATCGCCAATGCAGCAATAGGCGGTTTTCTCGCGTGGTTTATTGGCTGAAAAATAACTTTCCACGCCGCTGGGGCTATACAACATCACGGCATCGTATTTGCCCGAAGGGGCTTTTTCTTTCAATAATATGGTTTCGTAAACCACCAGTGGGGTGTACGATATTTTTGCCCCTGTTAGCTTTTCTTCCAATACATCCAGCTTAAGGTTACCGCAAATATGCATTACCGATTTTACGGTTTTATTGTTGATGATAACATCCGCCAGCTCGTTGGCGTTTTTGCCCATCATAGGTATAAAGCCCCGCTGTGCCAAAGCATTAGCGGTACGGCCGCTGGTGGCAAATATTTTTTTGCCCGATATGATGGTAACGAAATTTCCAAAGGCAAAAAAACCGTTTACGGCATTTTGGCTGGTAAAAACCACGCCATCGTAAGTTTTAAGCAGTGCCGGGTTAAATTCAAAATTCACCCCCGTGGTTTCAACAACATCCATGGTGGTAATTTTAAGGCCCAGTTTATCGGCATAAAGCAACTGGTTTCCATCCAACTGCTTAGTTGAGAGCACTTTCATCATCCCACTTTTTATTTCTTATTTCTTCCATTAATTCTTTTGCACCAAGTTGCAACAAAAGGTTTTCGGCGCACATTTGCCCGGCTGTTTCCCATTCGGCGGCGTTTATTACCTGCCTTATATTAAACTGTCTTGTTCCGTCAAACGAGTGCATAGCGCCTTCAAACAATAATTCACTGCTATCTATTCGTGCATGGGCACTAACCGGCACTGAACAGCCCCCCATAAGGGTTTGTAAAAACGCCCGTTCAACAGCCCCCTCTTTAAAGGTTTTTTTATGGTTTATCTCATGCAGCACATTCTTTACAGCATCATCACTTTCACGGCAGGCTATCCCTATAATACCCTGTGCCGGTGCGGGCAACATCCAGGGCAGTTCAACGGCGTTTTCAGTAAGTAAATTCAGCCGTTCAAGGCCTGCCCTGGCAAAAATGATGGCATTAATAACCTCCGATTCTTCAAATTTGCGCAGCCTTGTTTGCACATTGCCCCTTATGGGGGTTACCGTATGTTTTGGGTAGCGGGCCAGCCATTGGGCTTTGCGCCTTAAACTGCCCGAGGCCACAGTGGCCACCGAATTTTTATCGTTCAACAATGCGGGGTTCTTTACAATCGCAATATCATACGGCGCCCCGCGCTCTAAAACTGCCGCCAGCCTAAGCCCATGGGCT
>DASZPC010000268.1:0-8326 GCA_035550455.1 Chitinophagales bacterium
GATATTTATAACGACCCGAAAGGCGGGGCTTTTAATAAGCGGCGTATTAATGCTTTTGTACACGGCCTGCACCAAAAGAGTGGGGTGGAGGAGCTAAAAAAGCCGGGCTTTAAAGTGCTGCATATTAAAGATGTGGACTACAATACCAACTACTATACGTTTAAAGAAGCCCTAACTGCACTGCGCCAATGGAGCGAGGCCAACCCTAACCACCTGCCGCTGTTTGTAAATATTGAGCCTAAAGATTTTGGCCCCGGCGATGCCAGCGGCCTGCTGCGTTTTTTAGGTTTTAAGCGTGTAATACCTTTTGATGCCGCTGCCTGCGACAGCATGGATGCAGAAATAAAATCGGTGTTTGGCAATGATTTGGAAGGGGTGTTAACGCCTGACCGCCTGCTTAACGAGTATGCCACGCTGAACGATATGGCTACCCATAACGGCTGGCCCCTGCTGGATAGCTGCCGGGGCAAAATTATTTTCATCATGATTGGCGACACTAAGGTGTTGTATGCGCAAAACCATCCATCGTTAAGGGGCAGGGCTATGTTTATTTATACCAAACCGGGCAGCCCCGAATGTGCTTTTATTATGCAGGATAACCCGATAAAGGACAGCGCCGCCATACCTGCGCTGGTAAAAGCGGGTTATATAGTGCGCACCCGCAGCGATGTGGAAACAAGGGATGCGCGGGCGAACGATACCACCCGGCGCACGGCAGCATTTAACAGCGGGGCGCAGATAATTTCGACAGATTATTACCGGCCCGATTTGCGGCTGAGCAATTTTACGGTGCAGTGGGATGGCACGCACGCCGGGCGGCCAAACCCGGTTACTGCACCTGGGTGTAAAGAGGCTTGGCTGAAGGAGTGAAACACTTGTTGGTGACGCATGATTCTGCTTTTATAAGTATGGGATGCTAAAACACCAACAAGGGGAAAAGCTCTCGAAGCCTCTGGCGGAATAAATACTTTTTTAATATGCCTTAAAAAATTTATCTTGGTAAAAATTTAATATAACCGATTATGAAAGCATATATACTGTCTGCATTTATAATGGTGGCCTGCTTGGATGGGTTGTTTGGACAAATTAACCATTGGTCGTGGGAAAGCCACCCTGTGGGCGGCGGACCACGCGAGCCCTACGAGCCTGTTTGTGCAGCCGACGGGGAAGGTAATGTTATTGTATCGGGTGTATTCACCTCCCCCACCTTCAGCGTAGATACCTTTACGCTTAACTATGTTAGTCCTACTTTTGGCAATAACCTTTTCCTTGTAAAATATAATAACACCGGCGGTGTGGCATGGGCCAAATCGGCTTGGGGCGATGGCTCTGTTAACCCTTATTCCATAACTGCCGATGCAGCAGGCAATATTTATGTTGTAGGATGGTTTCTTCGTGATAGCATGGTGCTGGGCAACACCGTATTGCATGCCCCGGGAGCTTTATTTTTGAATGGATACCAGGATTGGTTTGCCATCAAGTTAGATCCACAGGGCAACGTAATTTGGGCTACCACGCAGGATGTAACTTCACTGGGGGTGCTGCTTCCGCAAAGTATTGCTACCGATGAGCTGGGCAATGTATTGCTGGTAGGTTATGTAAATACACAATACGGCCCCTTTATATGGCAGGGCGATACCGTGGTTAATCAGACTATTGGCACCCAGGACATACTATGGGCCAAGCTGGATAGCAATGGCCACCTGCTTTGGCATATCAATTATGGCACTACAGGTTTTCTGTCGGGAGCCTATGCCAATTGTGGCGATGGACATGGCAATCAGTATATAGGCGGCGGCTTTGTGAACCATATCACCCTGGGGAGTTTCCATTTAACCGGTCCTTCAAATTACTCTGGCTTATACCTGGCTAAAGTAAATGCGTCCGGTACTGTGCTATGGGCCAAGGGGGCGGCTGCCAATCAGTTTGGTTTTATCAATACCGTGCGCACCGATGCTTCGGGTAATATTTTTGTGGCGGGCTTTTACAACGATACCCTTTCTTTGGGAAATTTTACCATTAATTCGGGCCCAGCGGGTAATGCAGGCATGTTTATTGCCCGTTACGATGCTTCGGGTAATGTGAAATGGTTAAGTAACCTGGCCCATAATAATGCCGGCCCGGAGCCCCTTCTGTTTGATAGTGCAGGGGAATTGCTGGTTGCTGGGGAAACGATCGATTCGGTGCTTATTGCCGGCAGCGATACTTTCCGGAATCCTGATTATGCCAATGGTATGATTTTTTTGCAGGCATTCAATCCGGCCAATGGCCAATTGTTGTGGGCCAATGCTTACCCCGGTGGCGGTTTAGCACTGGGTAATGCCTGCAGCGATCCCAATGGCGATGTTTTTATGGTTGGCCGGTTTAACAGCGATTCGTTACAGGTGAATAATTATTTATTTACCGATACGATTACACCTGCCTATGCTTATTTTGTTGTTGGCCAGAGGTTTTTGACCACGAGCGCAGTTACTGCTATTAATACGCCGGCACCGCTCAAAATTTATCCTAACCCAGGTAATGGCCTGTTTGCCATTGAAGCAGATGGCGAAACAGGTACAAGTCAAATTGTGATAAGTGATATTACCGGGCGTCCGGTACATGAGCATGCGATAACCGCTTTCCCAACTATTATTTCATTATCGGGTATGGCCAGAGGGGTTTATATAGTAGATGTCATCAACTCATCGGGATCTTTTCAGCGGGGGAAAGTGGTAATTGAATAATATAGGGTTTATATAAGCAGTTTACAGATGGCTGCCCAAGGTGCATCGCAAACCAATCTCAAACTTATGATGATAGTGAAGGCCGGTGGCCTAAATGTTCGTTTATTGTGGCTGGAAGTTGAAATATTATGGCACAAACGAATTACGCTTAGCAACTAGAGTCATTTGATTAAAACTTTTGTTGGTGAGGCGTGTTTCTACTTTTGAATCATGTAATGCCAAACACCAACAAGGGTCTTATAAAATATTTCCTTCTAAATATAGTTGCATTAGGCTTATTGAGCACCTTATATTTGGTAAAACGGGTTTATGGTTTGTGGGTGGTTTTTTGTTAAAATGGAGCGAAAAGAGGGTTTTTGGCGGATGGTGAGGGGGTGGAAAGTCTAAATTTGTCTATAATAGATAAGTGGTTGATTATCAATGACTTAAATTTTGTAAGTAATTGATAATCAATAAAATTGGGTAAGCAAAAATAGACAATTTTAGATGTTAGATGTTTTGATGTGGTATGTTGGTGTGGGGGGTATGGGAAAGTGGTTTTAAGGAGCCGGAGAAAATATTTTTACGAAAAATGAGGGTGGTTATTGCAAGATGAATTAAAGGTTGCTATATTTGCGTCCCGCTTTTGAAAAAAGGAAGTCGTTCTTTAAAATAATCAAAGGCGGAATGGTAACAAAATAAGAAGTAAGGCGTATTAGATACGCCGGTTTGCCGGAAGGCAAATTAAACTCCATACAAAGTTGGCGCTTGCGCCACCACCGTAATTAAGGGTTATAACAGGTTTACTGATAAAAGCGTAAAGGCGCTGCGAAGCTGCCTTGCCACCTGCACCCGGTCGCTGCGACAGCGATTTAGCAAATAGAGAGATAACAAACCGCTCCTGCGCCGAAGCGCTTATATGTAGAGGAAGCAGGAAAAACTGATGCCTTAGTAAAAGGGCAGTAAGGGTTTGTCGGCTTATAAAAAGGGCTGGCGGCCACAGTTTGAAACCAGGTTTAAAGCAATTTGAAAAAATAGTTGCCCTGAAATTTGGAAGTGCGGATTTGAAAAACATATATTTGCGTCCCTTTTGAAAAAGGGGTTGCTGAAAAAGCAAAAACGTTCTAAAAAAATAATGATTTTACAAGGCTGGAAACAGCGGTAAAATTGCTAATACAACAAGCCGGATAAAACCGGTAAGTGGTATAAAGTTCTTTGAAATACTGGATAGAAACATAGCAACCAAGAACAGGGAACGCGTTTCAGATAGTTGAAACGCGGAAAATATGCTTAATTAATTTTCTCCTTTTCTTTTGAATTATTGAATGAAAAGGGATTTAACTCTTTTACTACGGAGAGTTTGATCCTGGCTCAGGATGAACGCTAGCGGGAGGCCTAATACATGCAAGTCGAACGGTAACAGGATAGCAATATCGCTGACGAGTGGCGCACGGGTGAGTAACACGTACACAACCTGCCTTATACTGGAGCATAGCATCGGGAAACTGATATTAATTCTCCATAACATTGCGAAACGGCATCGTTTAGCAATTAAAATTCCGATGGTATAAGATGGGTGTGCGTCTGATTAGCTAGTTGGCGGGGTAACGGCCCACCAAGGCAACGATCAGTAGCTGGTCTGAGAGGATGATCAGCCACACGGGCACTGAGACACGGGCCCGACTCCTACGGGAGGCAGCAGTAGGGAATATTGGACAATGGGCGCAAGCCTGATCCAGCCATCCCGCGTGAAGGATTAAGGTCCTATGGATTGTAAACTTCTTTTCTCTGGGAATAAAAAGCGGGGTTTACCCTGCCTTGAAGGTACCAGAGGAATAAGCACCGGCTAACTCCGTGCCAGCAGCCGCGGTAATACGGAGGGTGCAAGCGTTATCCGGATTCACTGGGTTTAAAGGGTGCGTAGGTGGTTTTGTAAGTCAGTGGTGAAAGCCCGGAGCTCAACTCCGGAACTGCCATTGATACTGCTTAACTTGAATCAGGTAGAGGTGGATGGAATATTACATGTAGCGGTGAAATGCTTAGATATGTAATAGAACACCGATTGCGAAGGCAGCTCGCTACACTATTATTGACGCTGAGGCACGAAAGCGTGGGGATCAAACAGGATTAGATACCCTGGTAGTCCACGCCCTAAACGATGTAAACTCGACATCAGCGATATACTGTTGGTGTCCAAGCGAAAGCGTTAAGTTTACCACCTGGGAAGTACGACCGCAAGGTTGAAACTCAAAGGAATTGGCGGGGGTCCGCACAAGCGGTGGAGCATGTGGTTTAATTCGATGATACGCGAGGAACCTTACCTGGGCTAGAATGTAACTTGACTGATCCTGAAAGGGGTCTTTGTAGCAATACACAGGTTACAAGGTGCTGCATGGTTGTCGTCAGCTCGTGCCGTGAGGTGTTGGGTTAAGTCCCGCAACGAGCGCAACCCCTATCTTTAGTTGCCAGCGAGTAATGTCGGGGACTCTAAAGAGACTGCCTGCGTAAGCAGAGAGGAAGGAGGGGATGACGTCAAATCATCATGGCCTTTATGCCCAGGGCTACACACGTGCTACAATGGCGTTTACAGAGGGCAGCCAACCAGCAATGGTGAGCAAATCCCAAAAAAAACGTCTCAGTTCGGATTGGAGTCTGCAACTCGACTTCATGAAGCTGGAATCGCTAGTAATCGCAAATCAGCAATGTTGCGGTGAATACGTTCCCGGACCTTGCACACACCGCCCGTCAAGCCATGGAAGTTGGGTGTACCTTAAGACGATAACCGTAAGGAGTTGTCCAAGGTAAAACCAGTAACTGGGGCTAAGTCGTAACAAGGTAGCCGTATCGGAAGGTGCGGCTGGAATACCTCCTTTTTAGAGCAATATCTTGTTTAAGGTTTTTATGTTTCTTCCAGGTTTCAAAATTTATTGAGTGATGAGCTATAAGCTATAAGCAATGAGATAAGAGCAATCAAATGCCTCTTGGCTCAAAGCCCGCAGCCTAAAGCCCACAGCTCAAGGACTAAGCATCGTTCATTGTATAAGTTGCAACTTAGTCTCGTAGCTCAGTTGGTTAGAGCGCTACACTGATAATGTAGAGGTCGGCAGTTCAACTCTGCCCGGGACTACATTATTAAAGTTTTAAAAACACGGGGGTGTAGCTCAGCTGGCTAGAGCACCTGCTTTGCAAGCAGGGGGTCATCGGTTCGACTCCGTTCACCTCCACAGTATTTGAAAGTTGTTCTTTTAAACAGGTTGAAAAGGGTTAGCGCCCAATCAATCACATATTCCGGGGTACACTGTAGTAGTTGAGCCAACGAAAGGTTAACGGCCCTGGGAAAAAGTTCTTTGACATATTGGTAAATATTGAAGTTAAATTTTCAATTTCATCGGTCAAGCAATTGGCCAATAAAATATCCGAAGATTTGAAAGTTACTTAAGGGCATACGGTGGATGCCTTGGGTTTGAGAGGCGATGAAGGACGTGATAAGCTGCGATAAGCTCCGGGAAGTGGCACATACACTGTGATCCGGAGATTTCCGAATAGGGCAACCTAATACCATGAAGTGGTATTATCCTGCGCAAGCGGGATGCTAACCGGGAGAACTGAAACATCTAAGTACCCCGAGGAAGAGAAAACAATTGTGATTTCCTGAGTAGTGGCGAGCGAAAGGGAAAGAGCCTAAACTTCAGAGCATGCTCTGGAGGGTTGTAGGACTGCAATATCGACTTAAGATTATGATCAGAAGTATCTGGAAAGTTACGCAATACAGGGTGACAGCCCCGTAAGAGTATTAATCTTATACGTAGCAGTATCCTGAGTACCGCGAGGTCGGAGACGCCTTGTGGGAATCTGGCGGCACCATCCGCTAAGGCTAAATACTCCTCAAACACCGATAGCGCACTAGTACTGTGAAGGAAAGGTGAAAAGAACCCCGAACAGGGGAGTGAAATAGAACCTGAAACCGTATGCCTACAAGCGGTCAGAGCCCTTTAGTGGGGTGATGACGTGCCTTTTGCATAATGATCCTACGAGTTGCTCGTCACTGGCAAGGTTAATCCCATGAATGGGAGAAGCCGTAGCGAAAGCGAGTCTGAAATGGGCGAAAGTCAGTGGCGGCAGACGCGAAACCTTGTGATCTACCCATGGCCAGGGTGAAGTGACGGTAACACGTCATGGAGGCCCGAACTAATTAGCGTTGAAAAGCTACTGGATGAGCTGTGGGTAGGGGTGAAAGGCTAATCAAACTGGGAGATAGCTCGTACTCCCCGAAATGCTTTTAGGAGCAGCGTTGAACGAAGTCATATAGAGGTAGAGCTACCGATTGGGCTAGGGGGCTTCACCGCCTACCAAACCCTGACGAACTCCGAATGCTATATGATATATTCAGCAGTGAGGCAGTGGGTGATAAGGTCCATTGCCGAGAGGGAAACAACCCAGACCATCATCTAAGGTCCCTAAATCTACGTTAAGTCACACAAACGATGTTCGATTGCTATAACAGCCAGGATGTTTGCTTGGAAGCAGCAATCATTTAAAGAGTGCGTAACAGCTCACTGGTCGAGTGATCGGGCGCGGAAGAATAACCGGGTGTCAAATGTAGTACCGAAGATATGGCATCGAAAGATGGGTAGGGGAGCATTCCAGCGGCAGCGAAGATTGACCGTAAGGTTGGTTGGAGCTTCTGGAAAAGAAAATGTAGGAATAAGTAACGATAAAATAGGTGAAAAACCTATTCGCCGCAAGCCTAAGGGTTCCTGATCAACGTTAATCGGATCAGGGTTAGTCGGATCCTAAGGACCAGCCGAAAGGCGACCTCCGATGGAAAAACTGTTAATATTCAGTTACTTGCTTAAAATTCGATGGGGTGACGGAGTAGTGAAAGTGCCGCGAACTGACGGAATAGTTCGTTTAAGTGTGTAGGTATATTGATTGCAGGAAAATCCGCAGTTGATGCTGAAACACGATAGTACTCTGAACCTTCGGGCGAGGAGATAGCGCACCTAATCATACTTCCAAGAAAAACCTCTAAGGTTCGTTTTAAGCAATCCGTACCGTAAATCGACACAGATGGGCGAGGAGAATATCCTCAGGCGCTCGGGTGAGCCGCGGCTAAGGAACTCGGCAAAATGGTTCTGTAACTTCGGGAGAAAGAACTCCGTCGCAAGACGGACGCAGTGAATAGGCCCAGGCGACTGTTTAACAAAAACACAGGACTCTGCAAAATCGAAAGATGAAGTATAGGGTCTGACACCTGCCCGGTGCTGGAAGGTTAAAGAAGCTGGTCAGCGTAAGCGAAGCTGGCGACTGAAGCCCCAGTAAACGGCGGCCGTAACTATAACGGTCCTAAGGTAGCGAAATTCCTTGTCGGGTAAGTTCCGACCTGCACGAATGGTGTAACGATCTGGGCACTGTCTCAGCCGCGAGCCCGGTGAAATTGAAGTATCGGTGAAGATGCCGATTACCCGCAACGGGACGGAAAGACCCCATGCACCTTCACTACAACTTAACACTGAATTTGATTAAATGATGTGTAGGATAGGTGGGAGACTTTGAAGCGGTGGCGCCAGCCATCGTGGAGTCAACCTTGAAATACCACCCTTCCTTTGATTAGATTCTAA
>DASZPC010000269.1:0-3655 GCA_035550455.1 Chitinophagales bacterium
TGATGATAAAGAACAACTTTGCCGTAAGTGAAAACCAAAAAACGGAGAAGAAACTGCCCTGGTTAGAGGAAACTGTGAAAAGTTATTATACTTTTGTGGATAAATACCCTAAAAGCCGGTATTTAAAGGAGGCAGAGAAAACTTTTAACCTGGCTACCGAACTAATTAATAAACTCAAAAACGAACCAATAAAAAGTCAAAATGGATAAAGTAAAAAAGATTAAGATGACGCAGATTAATCCGTTGATTGAAACCCAGAACCTGGAAGAAATGGCGAAAGAAAGCGGCAATGTTTACGAGGCTATTTATGTAATTGCCCGCCGTGCCAACCAGATTTCGAAAGAAATAAAGGAAGAATTGCACAGCAAGCTGGAAGACTTTGCTTCGCATACCGATAACCTGGAAGAAATACACGAAAACCGCGAGCAAATCGAAATCTCTAAGTTTTACGAAAAGCTTCCGCATCCTACTATCCTGGCTACCAAGGAATTTCAAAACAACGAACTTTCAGTTCGTAAGGAAGAAACACCCGAGTTGGCTTAATACCCGAGTACCTGCATGGGCAACCTGAAGGATAAAAAAATTGTGCTGGCTATATGCGGCTCTATTGCTGCTTATAAGTCGGCAGTGTTAACGCGTCTTTTAGTAAAAGCAGGGGCAGAAGTAAAAGTGATAATGACTTCATCCGCCGCCCAGTTTATTACCCCGCTTACACTTTCAACGCTTAGTAAAAACCCGGTTTTTACTGATTTTGCCGATAATGCCGGTAACTGGCAAAGCCATGTGGAGCTTGGCCTGTGGGCCGATGCGATGGTTATAGCACCGGCCTCGGCTAATACCATTGCAAAAATGGCCAACGGCATTTGCGATAACATGTTGCTGGCAACCTATCTTTCGGCCAAGTGCCCGGTGTTTTTTGCCCCGGCTATGGATTTGGATATGTGGAAACACAAAGCCGTAAAGCGCAATATTGAATTGCTGCACAGTTTTGGTAATATTTTAATCCCCGTTGAGCATGGCGAACTGGCCAGTGGCCTTACCGGCGATGGCCGCATGGCCGAACCTGAACATATTATCGGCCACCTGGAAGATTATTTTGGCGGTTAACTTTATATCACCTGCCTTGTTGTGTTAATATGAAAGCACTTATTACCGCAGGCCCTACCTACGAACCTATCGACCCTGTCCGTTTTATCGGCAACCGTTCATCGGGTAAAATGGGCATTGCCATTGCCAACGAATTTGCCGGGCGGGGCTACGAGGTAATATTGGTTAAAGGCCCCACCCATCTTAAATCAAACCATACCGGTGTAACCGAAATTGAAGTGGAAACCGCCGCGCAGATGTACGAACAATGCGCACAATATTTCCCGCAATGCGATGTTATAATTTTCTCGGCTGCGGTGGCTGATTATACACCTAAAAACCCCAGTCCTACAAAAATTAAAAAGGCTGGCAACGAAATGACGGTTGAACTGGTAAAAACAAAAGATATAGCCGGCGAACTTGGTAAAACCAAAAAACCAAACCAGGTGGTGGTGGGTTTTGCCCTCGAAACCGACAATGAATTGCACAATGCACAACAGAAATTATACAACAAGCACCTTGATTTCATCATACTAAATTCTGTTAAAGATGCCGGTGCGGCCTTTCAGCACGATACCAACAAGGTTACCATACTTGACAATAGCGGAAAGCAGGTTATATTTGAGTTAAAGCCGAAAACGGAAGTAGCCAAAGATATAGCCAACTACGTTTCGGTGATTTTAGAAAGCAAAAAGGCAAAATGAATAACAGCACAATAAAGAACAATGGTAATAATGCGGCTTCATGGCCGGTGGCAATACTCCTGGTTTTCGCAACTATGTTTGCCCATGCACAGGAGTTTAAATGCAACGTTACTGTAAACGCGCAAAAAATAGGTGGTGTCGATCCCAGTGTGTTTCAAAACATGCAAACATCCCTGAACGAGTTTATGAATACCCGCGCTTTTACCAACGATGTGTTTGCCCCCGAAGAGCGCATTGAATGCAGTATGTTTGTGTTTATCGAATCTTCCCCATCCCAGGATGTGTACAACGCCAAAATAACCATACAGTCATCCAGGCCGGTGTTCAATAGCTCTTACAACTCGCCAATGTTTAATTACATTGATAATGATTGCCAGATTGGCTACGTGCAAAACCAGTCGCTCGATTTTAGTGTAAACCAGTACAATTCAAACCTTACCTCTATTCTTGGTTTTTATGCCTATGTAATGCTGGGTATGGACTACGAAAGCTTTGGCAAGGGCGGCGGCGCAAAATATTTTGCCATAGCCGAACAGATAATGAACAACGTGCCCACCAATGCCCCCGATGCCAAAGGCTGGAGGCCTTTTGATGGCACCCGTAACCGCTACTGGTTAATTAACAACATGCAAAGCAGCAAATACGACGCTTTCAAAAAGGCACTTTATGATTACCACTTTGCAGGCCTCGATAACTTTTACGACAAGCCGGTTTTGGCCCGCCAAAATATTATGAACGCCCTTGATAAGCTGGAGCAGATTTCAAAGGAAAACCCCAACGGTATTTTGCTTTCGGTATTCTTCCAGGCAAAAAGCGATGAGCTGGTGGGTATCTTTTCAGGCGCCGATTTCAGTGAAAAAGTAAAGGCCGTTGGCTACCTCCGCCAAATAGACCCCTCTAACTCCACCAAGTACGAAAAACTGCTTCGGGGTTAAAGGTTCAGGGCTGCCTTAGCATAATAAAATCGTTCATCTGGTAGCCGCCGCCAATATCAAAATCGCCAATAGCTTCAATTACAAAGCCGTTTTTAAAGTAGAAGTTAATCGCTTTATAGTTCAATCTGTTCACCTGCAACCTTATAGGCTTTGAGCTATCAATCTGTGCAAGGATGTAATCAAAAAAACGGCTCCCTATTCCACCCCGGTGCCTTGCTACATCTACATAAAATTTGTGTAAAAAGTAACCGTCGTTCCTGGGTTCAATACAACCCAGTGCAACAGGCTCATCATCCGCATAAGCCATAAAATACTGCTCGCCTTTTGCCATCCCATTCTGCATAGCTTGCGGTGAGTACCGGTCGGCCAGCATATAATCTATCTGTTCAACAGTAATAATATCTGGGTAATGCTCGTGCCATATTTTGGCAGCAAGCAACCGTATGGTTTCAATATCATCCTCATTGGCCCGCCTGAAAGAAAGTTCCATTGCTGTTCATTTAAAACTGAAAGTAAATAAACGGCTGTATCTCCGAACTCTTGGCCTGTATTACTACTACAATTACAATTACCATCATGGCTACTTTGGCGGCAAGCGGCATACGGGTTAGCCAGTTCATACCGGTTAATTCAATCCTGCGCGGAACAAAATGCAGGGCATAGCCCAATAGCATTACCAGCAGTATATTTTTATATCCGGCTACAAAAGCAGGAAAAATACCCGGCGAAAACCGCGTGGCAATTTGCGAAATAACACTACCGGCCACACTCATATTTTCAGCCCTGAAAAATATCCAGCAAAAACAAACAAAGTGGAACGTTATAATTACACCCAGTATTTTAATAAACCGGTTATCGGGCAGTTTTATAAACTCCTTCATAAACTTATCAATAGCCAGCGCTATGCCATGCAGCCCCCCCCAAAGTATA
>DASZPC010000270.1:0-2304 GCA_035550455.1 Chitinophagales bacterium
GTTTCGCTTATCCATTGTATCCAGTTGTACTTGCCGGTGTATTTCGGCACAGCATATTGCGGGGCAAGTTTTCCGTCAGGAAAATTCCAATAGCTGAACTGGAATGTCTTTTTATTGATAAAAATACCCGGCGATGTTTCAGCGCCTATCAGCACATAATCATCGTTCCAGTCCTCCAGGCAAAACAGTTGGTTGGTGGCAATGGTATGGGGGTCTTTGGGGTTAAACCTGAATTGCCTGAACTGTTTTTTTTCCGGGGCATTTTCATCATATCTTGTAAGGCCGCCATCGCGGGTGGCTATCCAGAATATGCCCTGCTTATCCTGCATAATGGCGCTGATATTATTGCCCGATAGCGAATTGCTGTCTGCCGGGTCCGCCCTGAACGATTTAAAAACCCGCCCGTCAAATTTATTCAGCCCATCGCGGGTGCCAACCCACAAAAAACCATTATGGTCTTCATACACACAGGTTATATCATTGCTCGAAAGCCCGTTTCGGGTGGTAAGTGTTTCAAAGTAAAGGTGCTGGGCATGGGCGCTTAAGGCAAAAATAAAACACGCCAATAAGCCCAATACCCGACTGAGTTTCATGAAAAGAAAAATAATGTTTTCAGATAAAACAACCTACTTATTAGATATTGAATTTGCCGAACAGGATATTACTGTTCGCCCGCTTCATTAAGCGTTTGCCTGAATACTTCTTCCGAAAAATGAAAGTTGGTTTGTCTGACTTTATTTAAAAGTGGTTTAACGGATGTAATTACCCCGGTTTGTTTCGCTTTAACCATAATACCAAAAGTGCCTGTAAAATGAATTTTTAATCTCTCTGCAGTCCGCCTGGCGCTCCAGTCATCGAGTACAACTATAACGTCTTCAATTTCATAACTCAGGGCAATAGCACTTGCTTCTCCGGAATCCAATTCCGTTTCTAATTGTTTAAACCTTTCATCGCCTTTTATAGCTTGTATAATTATCCAATCCGGTAACTGGTTTTTGAATTCAGCTGCTACTTGTGGTGTAGTATAAACCTTCTTATAAATTCCCTGTAATAATTTTGTTTCGCCGATTTTTTCCAAGCGGATAAAGCAACTGGTATCGGCGATTATTGCACTATGCATTTAATGTGTCTTTTGAAATCTCAGAGGCGGGATAATTAAAAAGAGACACACCATACTGAGATAAAATTTCGGCAAACTCAAGGGTAGACATACCTATCATTTGAGCTGACTGCGCCAAAGTAAGTTTCCCTGACTCGTACAGTTTCGCCGCTAAAAAGCGCGCAGTTTCGGCAGGGTCAAGATTAGCCTTTTCGGGTATATTTAAATTCAATGTTTTCACCTTACAAAGATACTACTTTTAACGCATGTTGGTTTATCCTTTCTAATACCCCAAATTCGGGTTCAGCCAACGTTCCATTTCGGGCAATGTTAACCCTTTCACTTTCGCTAATTGCTCCACCTGGTCCTTCTGTATTTTCCCTACACCAAAATATTTCACTTCAGGGTTGGCAAAATACCAGCCGCTCACCGATGCTGCCGGGTACATGGCGTTCGATTCTGTCAGCTTTATGCCTGTGTTTTTCTCCACCTCTAAAAGCTGCCATATAAGCGGCTTCTCGGTATGGTCGGGGCAGGCGGGGTAACCCGGTGCAGGGCGGATACCCGTGTATTTTTCCTGTATCAATTCCTCGCCGCTTAAATGCTCGTCTTTGGCATAACCCCAAAATTCCCTGCGCACCCGCTCGTGCAATCTTTCGGCAAAAGCCTCGGCCAGCCTGTCGGCCAGTGCTTTCAGCATTATGCTGTTGTAATCGTCGTGGTCTTTTTCAAATTCAGCCAGTTTCTTTTCAATGCCCAAACCCGCTGTAACAGCAAACGCGCCTATGTAATCCTCCTTTCCTTTCGGGCTCACAAAATCGGCCAAACACAAATTTGCTTGCCCGTTTTGCTTTTTTGTTTGCTGCCTCATTTGATGAAAAACTGTTTTGATTTTACCACTTTCATCATACACTTCAATGTATTCATTATCGCTGTTGGCCTGAAAAATCCCAAACACCGCATTGGCGCTAATCCACTTTCCGGCAATGGCTTTTTTAAGTAGCGCCTGTGCATCATCAAACACCTTGCGGGCTTCTTTGCCGTATTTATCGCTTTCAAAAATGCGCGGGTAAGTGCCGCTCATTTCCCAGGTGCTGAAAAACGGCGACCAGTCAATATACTTTGCTAATTCCTCCAGCGGGTAATCGTTCAGCACCTTAACGCCGGTAAAAGCGGGCTTTACTATCTCTGCTTTGCCCCAGTCA
>DASZPC010000271.1:0-4186 GCA_035550455.1 Chitinophagales bacterium
CTTTTATGCTGTAAGATATGCCCAAAAACAAGTAGCCATGCAGGACAGCCTTAGTTTTATAGTTGACTCAAGCGCTGATAGCTACCGGGCAACCGGATTGATGAACACAGATGGCATACACATGAACCAAAAGGCCCTAAACCAGATTGGCGCCAATGTAGCAAAGAGTATAAATTTTATTGAGCACCATATTAACATGGACTCGTGCTATACTGTGCCGCCTAACCCTACCCAACCCGATTGGGAAATTTACCCAAGCCCTTTTACCGACAAGTTGTTTCTGAGGATTAATAACTGCAACTGTATTGATTTTGAAATGAGAATAACGGATATGCTGGGCAGAACTGTTTTTAAGGCAACCCACAGCAGTTTTACTACCGATAATAGCCCTTTTAGCATAGATGTTGGGGGGCTTACGAAAGGAGTTTACCTGGTGCGCGTAATGCTTAATAAACAATGGACACTCACTAAAAAAGTAGTAAAAAGCTAACTATTGTTAGTGGGTTTACCGAAACGCTTCATCCACCAGGCTATCATCAAAAAAATGACAGTATAAGTAGCTATAACGTAAATAAGCGTGTGGTGGATGTTGTAATAAACCGCGCTCATGTGCTGAAAAGCCACACAAACAAATACCAAGCGCAGCAAGTTTATGATAAAAATAAAAAACAGGCCTAATGGCACGAACCAGAGCTTATTTTTCCAATTGCCACTGAAAAGCATTATTGACCCTGTGAATATTACCATTGCAGGTATAGCCAGGCAGTGGTCTTCTACCCGTATAGACCTGCCGGTACTTAAATAGAAAACTGTTATACCCCGATAGATAGTTGGTTCATCGAATATATTGAGGACAAAGCTTGTAATAGCGGCATAAAAAGCCCCCATTTTAAACACAAGGGAAAGCCAATAGTGGTGTATTAAACCGGTACTTTGCGTAAAATAGTAATGCAATAATTTCCAGAGCAGATAAACCGAAATAAGGCTTAGCACAAACCTGTTTGCCGGTTCGCTCGCCAATTGCCTTATTTTTTTAGCAGTGAACAATGCCTTGATTTGAAGGCAAGTATATGGAATAAAAAGCAGGGATTAGGGGGTAATAAATATAGGCGTGCCTACTTTGGTATGGCTGTAAATATCATCAATCTCATCGTTACGAATGGCTATACACCCCCAGGTCCAGTCGTTTTGGTACCTGTCAGGCCCCACATCTTCCTTCCCATTAGGAAGGCCATGAATCATAATATCGCCACCGGGCGACTTGCCTGTTTTTTTAGCGCGGGCAACATCCATTGAATCAGGATAAGAAATTGAAAGCCCCTTATGGTAAAGGCAATTAGGCACTAATGCATTAATATAATACAAGCCTTCAGGGGTTTTCCTATCGCCAAGAAACTGCTTGGCCCCAACAGGGCATGAACCCAAATGAATACGGTAAGTTTTTAAAACAGCACCCTTGCAAAACACAATCATTTCGTGGGCAGATTTATGGACGGCGATACTATCTATATACTTATTATCGGGCAACTTGTAGGTTGAATAGAATGCGTTTTCATTCCTGGCCGGGGTTTGGGCATTTACCGCCAAAAAAGTACATTTAACCAGTAGGGCAATCAAAACAACTTTAAGCCACATTTTGGGTATTGTTTCCACCAAATTTAAAACGAATTTCCTATCCAATTTGTACATTTAAGTGTTTCCATTTTTTGCCCAATCACAAATAAACAGTTTGACGGTGTTTTGCCACCCAACCGGCCACTATTTTTATACAGAAGCGCAGGTTTTATATAAGACAGGCGTCAAACAAAAAAGTTACGCCGGTTGAACGAAAATGAGCTTATAGCACTGCTGAAGCAGGGTAATGAGTTGGCCTTTAAAAATTTGGTTGAAGGCTTCAGGATTCGTGTGTATAATACTTGCCTTGGAATTGTACAGTCGGCCCCCGATGCCGAGGATATAAGCCAGGAAGTATTTG
The DNA here is from genome assembly GCA_035550455.1 of Chitinophagales bacterium. Taxonomy (GTDB): domain Bacteria; phylum Bacteroidota; class Bacteroidia; order Chitinophagales; family LD1; genus Bog-950. The sequence continues at coordinate 1,976 of DASZPC010000271.1, forward strand.
TGGAGGTATTCAGGTCGGTACAGCATTTTAAGGCAGAGGCCAAACTATCAACCTGGATTTACAGGATAGCCGTTACTAAGTCGCTAGACCATTTACGTAGCAAAAAACGGAAGAAACGATTTGCTTTTATGAAGAACCTTTACAAGGATAACAGCAACGAATTGCGCTTTGAAAAAGGCGATTTTGTACACCCCGGCGTTGAAATGGAAAACAAAGAACTTGCGAGCTACCTGTTTAAAGCCATTGAACAACTGCCAGAGAACCAAAAGGCGGCATTTACCCTGAACAAAATAGAAGGGCTTAGCTACCAGGAAGTAAGCGAGGTAATGAAAATGACTTTATCATCGGTAGAATCGCTGATGTTCAGGGCGAAACAGAACCTGCAAAAGATTTTAAGTGATTATTATGACGAAATGCAGGGGGCTTAACGCAGGTTTTAAAAGGAAATAACTTCAAACAAGATGGATCTATGAAAAAGGATAAAGAAACATGGATTAACGAGGTGCTGGGCAGTGTGGAAAGGATAAAGCCCGCTGAACCGATGCCCGGTTTTTACGGGCGCGTATTGCAAAAGGCCATGGAAACTAAAATGGCAGCGGTAATACCCATGCCTGTTGTTTACCGGGCCGCAGCCGGATTACTAATAATAATTGCTTTAAACACCTTTACCTGTATAGCGGCGAGTAAAACAATACACCAGGCAAAGGTGAAGCAGTTTGCCAATGAATTTTCGTTAACACAGGATTATAACTATAACTATTAACACCCATGAAACTGATTGAAAAACCAAAATTCCTGTTAGGCATTATAGCCGTGCTGCTTATTATAGATATAGGCATGGTAGCTTTTATATGGATGGGCCCCGGCAGGCCCCACAATGTTGGCAGGCCTGATAATTCGAGGTTTTTAATAGATGAATTAAAAATGGACCAAAACCAACAGCAACAGTATGAAAAACTAAAAATGCAACTGCACCGCCAACTTGGCGAGGTACAGCATAAAGACAGGGAGCTACATGACCGCTTTTTTAGCCTTTTCAGTGCTCCTTCAGTTGATTCGGCGGAATTGGAGCAGATAGTAGATTCCATAGGCGCAAGCCGAAAGGAAATTGAGTTAATTACATTCAGACATTTTCAACAGGTGAGAGCGTTATGTACCCCTGAACAACAAAAGAAATTTGACAAGGTTATTGGCGAAATGATGAAATTAATGGGCCCCCACCCCGGCGGCCCACCTACCGGTAAAAACGGCGATGGCCCGCCACCCCCGCCAGAAGGTGGTGAAAATGGGCCACCAGCAGATAATTAGCCATTAAAACTAATACGATAAGCAATTAAATTTAAGCACTTAAACAATTAAAAACATGAAGCACAGATTCCTCACACTTTTTGCCCTTTTGGCCTGCTCAGCAGCATACGCCCAACTTCCGCCGATAATAACCGCGTGGAAAATAAACACTACCGGCGCCACCGGTTATAATAATATTGCAGCCAATGTGCAAAGCGTTCAATATTCCACTAACAACGTATATGTAAGCTGTACCGATGTGCCAGATTACAGTATTGGCCCCTGGGGCATGAACCCAAACGTGGCCAGCAACCAAAACTTTGTTTACAAGTTTACCCGCAACCCACAAAAAAATAATGGAACGCTTACGGCTATAGGATTAGGGCACACCGGCGCACTGCTTAACGGCGTAAGCATTTTTAACTGTGATGATGGGATGACTTATAATAACGATGGGGTGTGGCACCGCAATGCCTATGTTTTTGAAGGCCAAAGCTTAGATGCCTGTGGCGGCCACCCGCAACAGGATGGGGAATACCATAACCACTATAACCCCAGTTGTGTTTATGATATTTACGACAGTACCCACCACTCGCCATTACTTGGTTTTATGTTTGACGGGTATCCTGTTTATGGGATTTACGCTTATTCGGACACAGATGGCACCGGCCCTATACGAATAATGCAGAGTTCGTACCAACTAAGAAATATTACCGACCGTACCACCCTGCCGGACGGGTCAACCGCTTCGGCCACCGGACCGGCTATTTCAAGCACCTATCCGCTTGGTTCGTTTTTGCAGGATTATGTTTATGTGGCGGGCTCGGGCGATTTGGACGAACATAACGGGCGCTGGTGCGTTACCCCCGAATATCCCAATGGCACTTATGCTTATTTCTTTTCGGTTGATGCCACGCTTACCCC
>DASZPC010000272.1:0-4159 GCA_035550455.1 Chitinophagales bacterium
GGGTATGGGGCATTGCCTAAAATATAACCGCCCCGCAACATAATTTTTGAATACCCTATTTCGGGCAATTGCAGGCGGTGAACAAACTGTAATGTGAATTTGTGATAAGTATAGTCGCCACCAAATAACTGGTTTTTAAGGCCCAGGGTGTATTTAAAGGTAATACTGGGGGTTTTGGTTTGTAATGGTGTGCGGTAGGTATAATACTCGTAGTAATAATCGGTTTTGCAATAGCGTAAATCGGCCGATAGCTCGGTGGTGTTGAATTTTGAAATATTAATAGTGTTGCCGGTGGCATCGTATTTTGAAAAGGTAAAAGCACCGGGCACAGTATAAAAAGTTTTATCTGAAAAGGTGATGTTGCTGCTAAGGCCTTTAATCCAGTCGCGCTCGTAATACAGGTTAAACTCGCGGGTGCGCATTACTTTGTCAAGCGTATAACCGCTTATCAGGGTAAGGATATTATCGTAAGTAAGCAATGGGTTTTCCTGCCCTAGTATAAGCATGTCGTTTTTATATTCTGCTTCAATGGCATGCCACCGGTCGTAAGGGGCGGGCAGTTTATACCTTAAGTTGAAAGAATATTTCCACGATTTATCTTTGGTGCCATAAGCACCATAAGCGCCGGCAAACAGGTTTTCATCAAGGTCGCTGTTGGTGTAAATGCCCATGCGCACCCGCCAACCTTCTATATTGTTTTTGCTTACCACCCGGTAAAGGCGGCCAAAATCAACAGGCCCCGCTTTTATGTTTGCTGTGGTTACCAGCGTCATAAATGTTTTAAGGGCCTTGTACTGGGGCAGTGTTTTAAGCGTATCGAAGTGGTGATAAATAAGTGCTTCAGAGTTTGTAAGGGTATCAAGCCTGGCGGTATCAATGTATAATTCAGGCTTTTTGTAAGCATCGCGGTCAACAATGTCGTCTTTAATTTTTTCAATCGAGTCGGGAATGGCGATGTTGCTTTCAATGTTTTTACGCAGGGTGTTTTTTTCAATTCGAACAGCCAGCTGTTTTGGGTTTTTAAGCAGGTTGGCCTCCAGTAACTGATGTTCACTGGTCATCATCCAGTGCGAACTATCCACCAGTTCAAAATTCTGTTCTTCCAGTAAATTAAAAATGTAGTCCAGGTTTGCTTTTTCGTTAGGGTGGTACGATATGGATTTAATGGCCCAGGTGGCAGAATCAATCCAGGCGTAGCCTTTTGTACAAAGGTCTTCCTTTACCCGGCCCACAAAGTTTAGTTTATAGCTGGTGCGGCCGTTAATCTTCGCCGTGTCAAGAATATGATAATTGTAAACAACACTGGCGGTAGGGGAGAAGGGGGAAATGAATGACTTTTGAAAAACAATATGAACGTTCTCGTACGCATCGGTTACCTGAAAGTGGTAGCCTATGAGTTTTGACATAATGGAACCGTGCAAGCCAGAAATATGGTCGTAGTGGGTTATGTTTATTTTTTTTGCAGGCTTTCGGCGGTACCAGGTTTCCATTAACGATTCTTTGATAAACAGGGGGATATAGACTTTGCCGCCCTCAGCGGTATCGGGTTTTTCAAAAAAGAACTTATAGGGTTTGAAAGGTTTGAAATCAATAAATTTTTGGTTGGTGTTTTCAACTGCAAAAGTCATTTTAGTGTACTCATTATAGTGGTAGCTATCCATGCTGCTGGCCTTGTTTTCATCTTTATGGGCTACCACCTGGTGGTAAACATAAAGGGCAGCGGTATCAATAATTCGTTTTTTGCGCCGTTTGCCCGGTTTTACAACCACCTCGGTAAGGTCAATATCATTGGGCTCCAGTTCAATATCAATATTATTAACCTTGCCAATTTGAACGGGCTTTTCAACCGGCTTAAAACCGAGGAAAGTTACCTGCAAAATTTTAGGGTGGGCCGTGGTTGAAATGTTGTAATGCCCCGTGGAATCGCTTTGTACGCCACCCTGTATGCCTTTGAACCTTACGTTGGCAAACTCAAGCGGGGCATGTGTTTTTTTATCAGTTATCCTTCCCTGTGCAGCAGTTGCGGCATTTTGTGCGTGGAGGAACGAGAGCCAATGTACAGCAATAAAAAGCAAAATAATTCTGAGGTCTCTCATTTAGCTGTTCGGCTACCGGGCTTTTATAGTTACCAGTGGTTTTGATACTTTTTGTTGCTTATTGTTTAACACAGCAAAGAATATTTTTTGCCTGAATATTAAGGCCTAATAGCCTGATAACATGGCAAAGTAAACGATTCGGCAGGGTTTTTAGTGCAGTATGCAGCGAATTTTTCGGAAAAGCAGGCATAATAACCGGTGATTTTAAAATGTTTGACTACAGTAGGGCAACAGCATGGGTTTTGCTGCTTATAAATTGTTAAGAACAGCCGGGTTAATTTCATGCCTGCCATCAAAGCTTAATTCGGTAAAGTTTAAGGCGGCGTAATTTTCTTTCATTTTTGACACAGTTTCCGGCGTAAAAATTTCATCGGCTGTGCCACATATAAAGTAATTTTTTGTACGCTTTAAGCCCGATGTTTCAGCCAATGGTAAAATATCGGGCGCCACCTCACCGGCGTAAACAATGGCACGGTCAATGTGGCAGGCAGTTGTGTTTAACCAGCGTGTTAACGTTGATGCGCCCTGCGAAAACCCCAGTGCAGTTACTTTTGCCGCTTTGGGTATTGCAAAGCTCTTATAAAGGGTGTCGAGGTAATTGATATAATCTTTTATTTCATTCAGGCGGTCTTCCTTGGTCATCCAGGTGGCGCCTACTTTGCCCGCGTAGCCATTTAGGTAATAGCGGTTCAATGCTTCCGGTGCAACAAAAAAGCTATCGGCATTAGCCAGGGGCATAAATGCATTCAGGAAACCAGCTGCATTTTGCCCAAAGCCATGTATAACCAGCCAAACGTTTTTTGTGTTTTCAGTAAGTTGGCCTAGTGTATAGTAACGGGCAGTTTTATTAATGCTGATATGGTTTTCGGCTATCATTGATTAAGCTTGCTTTTAATATCCTGAAAAATAGTGAGGGAACGTGTGGCAAGCAACACAATTAAAGGGGCAAAAGCGTAATTAAGCGGCTGTGGGTTCCATTTCCAGGTGGCAAGTAAAATAATCATCAAAAAGTAAGTGGCTAAAAAATAATAGCGCAGCCAAACCGGTTTTTGTTTTTTGAGCAGCAAAAATGCGATTATAAAATGCGATGGCAGCAGCCACAGCATGTTCATGTTTTTGGGTACCGAATAATGCGTGGTAAACAACCACAACGAAAGAAATAGCAGGCCCAGGGCGCCGGTAATGAAGAAATATACAAAATCGAACAAGTAGATGTGGCGTTTTATGCGCCTTTCAACAAAAACAAGCAATAGCCCTATAATCATTATTGCCAGGGTAACATTAAGCGGTGTTATACCGGTATCGATTTTTGGTGGCGGAAAATCTAAAAGTGTTTTGGTTTGGGTTACAAAAGGCAGGCCGTTTACAGTAGCGCAGCTAAACATACGGGCCATATAATCGGGCAGAAAAGTTTGGCTGCGGGGTGTGGCAGGTACTTCGCAGGGCAGGCCCAGTATTAAATCGAAACCAAAATCAACCCAGGGGCGGTTGTGCACATACAGGCGCAGCATATCGTGCATGGTTTTACCTTTTTCAAAACCACAGGTGTCGTTGTGGTATTGAAGTTTTGTACCCAGTATTTTTTCAAACACATCGCGTGGGCGAGTGGCGCAGTTATCCCAAAAAAAATCGTAAGGATAATTTCGGTTTTGCGGCAGGGCGTTTACATAAAGTGTGGCAAAAACCTGTTGGCGTTCTTCGGGGGTAAGGCGCAGTTCCTGTTCGGTAACGCTGCGTTTTTCTTCAATATATTCCTCCAAAAAATCCTGGTAGGCGTCGTAAGTAATACTGTAAATCATTTGCCCTTTTACAAAGTTTACATAAAAGCCGGGTTGAGAATCATCGAAGGTGCCGTAATTAAATACCACATCCCAGCCCTGCTTATAATCTGTAACCCGTATACCATTATGGCCAAAGGCAGAATAAAGCTCGGCGCCGGGTGCACAGGTAAGCAGCGAAATACGTGATGAATCGGATAAGGTAACGGCAAAAGCATAACCTGCCTGTAATAATATAAGCACTAAAACCATAACAAACCGTTGCAAAAGGCGGTTTTTACCGGC
>DASZPC010000273.1:0-1711 GCA_035550455.1 Chitinophagales bacterium
ATGAAAGCTAAAAACGACAAAAAAACCATTTGGGCATGGTGCATGTTCGACTGGGCCAACCAATCCTACAACATGGTGATCACAACCACCATTTTCCCGGCCTATTATGTGGCTATAACCAGCAGCACAGCGTACGGCAAAAACACGGTCAGCTTTTTTGGCCATACTTATGTGAATACGGTCCTGCAGAATTACATCCTGGGCCTGTCATACCTCCTTATTGTAGTTACTTTGCCTGTATTGACCTCGCTTGCCGATTACCGGGGAGCCAAAAAGTCGTACCTGCAAATTTTTACATGGCTGGGCAGCCTGGCTTGCGCCGGTTTGTTTTTACTGAAACAGGGTGGCCCGATCGAATTCCCGATGATCTGTTTCGGGCTGGCTACGATAGGCTATTGCGGCGGCTTTGTTTTTTACAATTCCTACCTGCCGCAAATTGCCACATTAGACAAACAGAACGACGTTAGCGCCAAAGGCTTCATTTATGGCTTTGCCGGAAGTATTGTAGTGCAACTGGTGTGCTTCGTCGGCGTACTTTTCCATGATTTTTTCGGAATTACCGAAGATATGGGCGCACGCATATCATTTATCATCGTATTTTTATGGTGGATCGGGTTTTCCATCATCCCGTTCCGCTTATTGCCAAAGGGCGAACCAAACTCCGGTTCGCACCAGTACGATCTGCTTACGGGCGGTTTTAAGGAACTGGCCAAAGTGTTCCGCAATGTGCGCAGCATGCCGCTGGTCAAACGTTTCCTGCCTGCTTTTTTCTTTTATTCGGTAGGCGTTCAAACCATCATGCTCGTAGCGGCCGAGTTTGCCGCCAAGGAGCTGCACATGAGCGACGACAACCTGATCACCATTATCCTGGTGATACAGGTGGTGGCCATACTGGGGGCCTGGCTCACCTCGCTGGCTTCGGACCGGTATGGCAACACCCGCTCGCTGCTGGTGCTGGTGATCTTCTGGACCATAACCTGCCTCTGCGTTTACTACATTACTACTGATTTGCAGTTTTATGTTGCCGCTTTTGCCGTGGGTTTGGTAATGGGAGGGGTGCAGTCGCTTTCCCGGTCCACTTACGCCAAGCTGTTGCCGCCCGATATCCCGGATACCGCTTCCTATTTTAGTTTTTATGACGCTACGGAAAAGTTTTCCATCGTGGTGGGCCTTTTCACCTTTGCTTCCGTCGAGGCCCTGACCCATGAGATGCGCGACTCGACCCTGGTGCTGGACGGCTTTTTCTTTGTCGGCCTACTGCTGCTGTTTGTGCTTCACTTTGCCGAGCGGAAAATACCCAAAGCTGCCGGAATTGCTGCGATCGAAGTTTAATCGGGGAGCCTTAGGAGAAAGGTGAAAGGGTAAAGGCCATACCGGTTAAAAAATGTGACCTTTTATCCTTTAACCTTAAAATGTCCGTCCTTAATTTTAAAACAGGTTGCGGAACGCCTTGCATTGTTTTACCCCATCCGTCATCCGCCAGTTGTCGGACGACACCTTCCCCTAAGTGTAGGGGAAGGTAAAAACAAATACTCTCCCTAAAATTAGGGAGAGATGTCGGCGCCAGTCGACAGAGAGGGTAAAATGCTTTAAACTTTTCGGTTCCACGATTAAAAGACGGTGTCACACTGAGGCTCTCGAAGTGTGCGCGCAAAGGCCCAACGCTTTTTGTCTGAAATATGGTTCTTTTGATTAAATGATGACTATGATG
>DASZPC010000274.1:0-7851 GCA_035550455.1 Chitinophagales bacterium
ATATCCTGCGTTTTTTCTTTGTTGCCAAAAAACTGGATGTCGTCCATTATCAACACATCTATTAATTGATAGAAGTGTACGAAGTCGTTTACCGAGTTATTTTTTACAGCATCGAAAAATTGGTTCGTGAATTTCTCGCTCGATACATATAATACTGTCTTGTTCGGGAAATTCTGCTTCACCTCATTGCCAATAGCCTGTGCAAGGTGTGTTTTACCTAAACCAACGCCACCATATACTACAAGCGGGTTAAAGGCTGTACCGCCGGGTTTTTGCGCCACAGCATAGCCTGCGCTACGTGCCAGCCTGTTGCAATCGCCTTCAACAAACGAATCGAAGTTGTAATTTGAATTCAACTGCGAATCAATATTTATCTTTTTAAGTCCGGGAATTACAAAAGGGTTTTTAATATGGTTCCCGGTTAAAAAATAAGGGAAGCCCACATCGGGGTTTGTTGAGTTGCCCGAATTGTAATTGGGATAATCCACTGTTGAGGGGTGCGAACCATTGGCCCCGTTCTCTACAACAATACGGTACTCAAGCCTGGCGCTATTGCCCAACTCGCGCTTAATCGTTTTGCGCAATAGCGATACGTAGTGCTCTTCAAGCCATTCGTAAAAAAACTGCGAGGGTACTTGTATTGTAAGAACTGAACCTTTTATCTCTACAGGTCTTATCGGCTCGAACCATGTTTTGAAACTTTGCTGACTTACGTTGTCCTTGATAATCTCCAGACAGTTGTTCCAAACGCTATTAGCCGATTTTTCCTTCATGCTCACTTAGTCTGTTTTAGTAGTTGAAAAAAGTTGTGTGTAATAGGTGATGTGAAAATGAGGAAAAGAATGTTTACAAAAAAATTTTTCTGCACTACTTTTTTAAAAAAAAATTTCGGGTGCATCTTTTGAAAAATAAATCCAAATTTTTTTCACCAACCCTTTCTTTTTTTAAAAAAAATGCTACGAAAAATTTACTCTGTCCCTTTCCTTCCTTCGTCAATCCTTATCCGTTTTATAGTTTCTTTTGTTTCAATCTTTTCCCCTGCTTTTTGCCGCGCTATGGTTCAAACCCGCTATCAGTCTCATTCTCACGGGCATTATATTTTTAAAAAAATATTTCTGCTGTTTACCGAAACATTTTCGAGTCGCACTTTGCTGTTGCAACAGGAAAAATCTTCCCGCTTTTATATTGCTTCCAACTTTTATCTTTTGCACAAACGGAAACCCGCCGAACGATATTTTCCAACGGGGGCGCGAATAACTGTTAAATAACCTTTTGTAAGGTTGTTATTTATCGCAATTACATTAAAAAAATTCTTAGCCCTTGTATTCGCCATAAACCTGGCGCAATGCCCCGGCAATTTCTCCCAGGGTAACAAAGTTTTCAACGGCATCAATTACTGACGGCATCAGGTTTCTATCTTCCCTGGCGGCATCCTTTATAGCAGTAAGGCATGTTTCCGCCCGTACAACATCACGGCATGCCCTCAGGGCGGTAAGTTTTTCAGCTTGTAGTTTTCTTATCGAATCATCAATCCGCAAAATCTCTGTCCCGGCTTCTTCGGTCTCCTTAAACTGATTTACACCAACAATTACTTTCTCGCCACTTTCAACTGCGCCTTGGTATTTGTAGCTCGAAGCGGCAATTTCGGTTTGCATAAAACCCTGTTCAATGGCAGCCACGCTGCCTCCCATCTCGTCAATTCGCTGAATATATTTCCAGGCCGCCTCTTCAATTTGATTGGTAAGTGTTTCAATAAAATATGAACCTGCAAGTGGGTCAACCGTATCAACCACTCCGCTTTCGTATCCTATAACCTGTTGGGTGCGCAGGGCAATTTTCGCTGCCTTTTCAGTAGGCAGCGAAAGGGCTTCGTCATAACCATTGGTATGCAGCGATTGGGTGCCACCTAAAACTGCCGCCAGCGCCTGCAATGTTACGCGCGAAATATTATTCTCCGGCTGCTGTGCTGTTAGTGTCGAGCCCCCTGTTTGGGTATGGAACCGCAGCATTTGGGCCCGTGCATCGGTAGCGCCGAGTTGTTGGGTTATTTTAGCCCACATGCGCCGCGCTGCCCTAAACTTAGCCACCTCTTCAAAAAAATTATTATGTGCATTGAAGAAAAACGAAAGCCTTTGCCCAAACTTATTTATGTCCAACCCCTTCCTGATTGCAGCTTCGCAATATGCTTTGCCATTTGCCAGGGTAAAAGCTATTTCTTGTACAGCCGTTGAACCTGCCTCTCTTATATGGTAGCCCGAAATAGAAATGGTATTCCACTTAGGTACTTCCTTATTGCAGTATTCAAAAATATCGGTAATAATTTTCATGCTGGGCTTGGGCGGATATATATAAGTACCCCTTGCAGCATACTCCTTTAGTATATCATTCTGCACCGTGCCCGAAATTTTTTTCAAATCGGCATTCTGCTTTTTGGCAAGTGCCACATAAAAAGCCAGCAAAATAAACGCCGTAGAATTAATAGTCATAGAAGTGGAAACCTCCTCCAGTTTAATACCATTAAACAAGGTCTCCATATCTTCTATCGAATCTATGGCCACACCAACCTTCCCAACCTCACCTTCAGAAAGTGCATGATCGGAATCATATCCAATTTGTGTAGGCAGGTCAAAGGCAACACTTAAACCCATTACCCCCTGCGATAGTAAATAATGATAGCGCTTATTGCTCTCTTCAGCTGTTGAAAACCCGGCATACTGGCGCATAGTCCACAGCTTGCTGCGGTACATATCGGGGTGTACCCCTCTTGTAAACGGAAATTCCCCCGGCTCCTCATTGGCTGCGGCTACAGGTTCATAAACCCTTTTTATTTCAATTCCCGAATCGGTAACAAACTTTTTACTCATGGCGCAAATATAGATAAGGAATGTACAGTTAATCCCTGCTTATAAAAAGCGGAACTGCGTAAGCACCCAATTACTGTTCAGGTCAACCACCGTTGCACCACAGTATTCGCAGGTATCGTGTGTAGTATCGGTGTACGGCGCCCCACAACTTGAACACTCGTAGCTATACACTGTTTCTTTGGCCGGGGTTTTAAGTGCACTTAATTTTTTGGCAAGCACCAGTTTAAAATGTGCATCGGTTTGTTGTGTGTCTATCCATTGCAGCTTTTCGCCGGTACGCACACGCTGATAAGTAGCCGTAAGGTCAAAAACCAGGTTAAGGCAATCATTTGCCGTAATAAAATCCATCAGCGTTACATCGCGCAGGTACAACCGGTCAAATACAAAATCGCCCAGCTTCTTTTTCTCGGCAAGTACAGTGGCAATAGTATCCTTGTCAGCAAAACGTTCCAGTTTCTGCCCTTTTTCACCACCCAACACTTCCATTACCTGCATAAATACATTCGAGGCCACATCTTCCATCCGCTGCACCGAAAACAGTTTGTCGTCTTTCATTATTTCATGCAGTTTCTCATCTTGCTCCATGCGGTTATCGCCCGTGTAATCATCCGTTTGTGTTATCTCGCTCAATACCCAATCGTATTCGGCATTATTGGTTAAAGTACCGCAGCTGGAGCAACGGCTTATTTCCCCCATCTTAATATCCAGCGGCGCACCACAGTTAGGGCAGTTATCATTATTATACAAGTTTTTGCCTGCAACCCCATTCTTCTTTTTTATAAATGTCCAGTACTCCGTATCGCTGTCACCTATAAAGCGTTCGTTAAACTGCGGGTATTTTTCGCTTACAAACTCGTCATCCATAGTAAAACTCACAGCCACATCCGCGGTTTGGTAGTCGCCATCGCCGCCGGTTTTTGCAACCCTTATATCATTAATGCGAATATTACTTAGTTTATTTACCTGCCCCAGTTTATTCATCATAGCAAACTGCGCTGTATAGCGTTGGTAAACACCATCGGAAATCCATTTGCGCACATGCACCAGGTCTTTACGTTGCCATGCTTCTTGTATAGAATAAAAAGCAGCTGTTACTTTCTGTCCATTAAGCCCATCGGGGTAAGGCTGTGGTGCTATATTGGGTACGCCGGTATCACCATCGCCAACACCGGTGCTTTTTTTGCGTAAGGCACTTATTACCACCAGTATAATGATTATAATAATTATACTGCTGAAACTTATAGGCCCGCCGCCACTACCCCCGCCACCATAACTGTGCCCATAACTACCCCCGCCATAGCTGTGGCTGCTATAACTGTGCCCGCCACCGCTACTATGCCCACCACCGCCACCACCGGCACGGGCCATTACTTCATATACCGAAAAATAAAGGGCAACAAAAGAGAAGAATATTTTAACTGCTGCAGAAGTAAAACGGGGCATAAGCAAAACTTTCCGCTATTATACCAAATTAAAGTGTTTTTAAACCTTAATGCTTATTAAAAAAGCCCTCGGCACTCCGCTTTCAAAAATTCAAGCGCCTGTTCCGATGGCAATGGGGCATTGGCACGTTCAATACCACTAAAAACTGCATTAATCAATACCGCCGATGAAGCATCGGGCGGCACCTGCGAGCCAATAAGGTTAATGGTTTTTATTATTTCATCTTTCGATGCCACAATCAGGTTCCAGGCGTCCGATGAAATATACACCTGCTGCGAAAGGTTATGTTCAAATTCTTCGCGTATATTTTTCACCACAGCATATTGCAATTCGGTGCTCATCATATCGGGCGTGCGCACCCTTGATATTACCACCGCCGGGCTTATGCGTTCTAAAAATAGCGATAGCCGTTCGTAGGCTTGTAAACGCAGCATTATTATTTCCTTATCGCGCTTCATTTTCATTTCAATAGCCTTGGCGGTGGCATCCTTTTGCATGTAGCGCGTTAGCAAAAAATAAGCCGTCAGGAAAACTATCAGCGCAGGCAGCGTATATTTCAGTATATCGAGGAAAGGGGTAATGTCCATGAACAAAAGTTTTAAATTATGGTTATAACGTTAAAAGGCGCTAATTTCGTGTGCCTAAAATAAAAATGATATGGAAGATTTGGTTTTGAAGAGCGGCATTAAAAAAGAAATAAGCCTAACACCCGGTGCAGCAAGGGAATTAAAGCGTCTGATGGAAGCCGAAAACGGCGGGACCGGTAAGTTTTTGCGATTGGGAGTAAAAGGTGGGGGCTGTGCCGGGTTTACCTATGTGCTTGAATTCGACACTAAAAAAGATAACGACCTGGTTTATGAAATTGACGGTATTAAACTTGTAGTTGACCAATTGCATGAATTATACCTGGCAGGTACCGAAATTGATTTTCAGCAGGGGCTTAATTCCCGCGGTTTTGTTTACAAAAACCCCAATGCCTCAAAAACCTGCGGCTGCGGCGAGTCGTTCGGGTAGCCACTATCTGTATTTTTCTTCTTCTATTTTTGTTTTCAGCCGTTGCAGGTAATACTCTTTTGCTTTATCTTTTGCATCTGCGGCCTTTTCAATCTCCACGTTCAGCAAGCCCATGTATTTTTGTTTCAAGGGCCTGCCGTTTACTATCATATTCAGTGCGGCAATCAGTTCGTTTTCCAAAGGCAAGTAACGGCCACGCGCCATATATAGTTTTCCAACAAATTCCTGAAAATCATTATCGCAAAAACGTTTAACAAGGTCGGTATATAATCCCTCTACCCTGGCATAAGGGTTTTGCTTTATCAGCACAAGCGCATCAAGGTATTTATTCTCTTTTGTATCAAGGTAGCGGCTGCCAATGCTGTCCATCAGGGTTTGCTTGCACTCAAAAGTATCTACAAAAACCCGGCTTGCGTTCCGTATTATAAAATCCAGCTTTGTATCTACACTATCCATTAAAAAACAAGGATGGTAAACTATCCCCTTGTCCTGTGCCGTGGCGTTTAATTGCGCCAGCATCAGCATCATTACCGGAAAGTATTTTACCATCCTCTTCAATAGCTTTTCGCTTAAAGGGGCATTATTTACCCTGTATATAGCTATTCAATTCGTCAACACTTGAACTAAAGCCAAACACATTGTTTATTTTAAAATAATTCTGCGGCTCGGTGCAGTGGTCGTAAGCAAATTTCGCAAAAGTGAGTTTGGTTTCTTCAAAGCCAAAAAGCTTGCATATTTCTGCAATCTGACCGGCGCTCAGGCAATTGCCGCCTGCAATTTGCTTGGCAGTAGATAGTTTGGTTTCATCAAAACCCTGGTTTTTAATAGTGCTTACCGCACTGCTAAAATCACCGGGCGCCATCGGGAATTGCCCTTTACAACCAACAGGTACAGGGGCTGGGGCTGGTGGTGGCGGAGGGGTAGTTTCGGTAGTAGTGGTGGTAGTATGGGTTACGGTCCTGGTAGTGGTGGTTTGCACTGAGGCGTTCAGGGCCGGGTCGTTAACAGTTACCCCCATATTTACACCGGCAACATTCATATTTACGCTGGCTCCGGGTACGGCGGCAGTAGTAGTGGTGGTAGTTTGCGAGTAAGTAGTAGTGGCCGCAGGCTGCTCAACTGTGGTGGTAGTGGTGGTAGCCGGTGCTGGCGCAGGCGCCCCATAATGCACCACGTATACATCAGGGGCAGGAGTATAGTTTTGCTGATGGGGAACAAACGAAAAGGGCAGGCCGCCCACTTTAGGGTTGCCGCTTTTATCATGCTTTATTTTATAGGTAACATCCATCATGGTATTACTCTGGTCGGCTATCATCATATTCTTTGAAATTTCGGGCAGGGCCTTGTTTTCAAAAATTATTTTGGCGTTGTAGTAGGGCTGCGTAAGGCCATCAACACGAATATTGGTTTGTGCAACATCGTTTTGGCGCTGCCCGTTCAGGATTAAGAAAAACTTATCCCCGTCTTCCGAAAAAACGGTCAGGGCGCCTACCTGCTGTGCCTTTGCTGCTGTAAAAGCCAACAGCAATAGTATAATGGGAAAGAATAACTGTTTCTTCATAAATGTGTTTTTTAGTGTTATTTAGCCAATAGCCGTGCCAAATTTCCACCAAAAATCGGTTTTTACAAATTTTTTGAATTTGCTTAGGCGGCCACATATAACCCCTTAAAAAAAGCCGTAGCGGGTTAATACTACGGCTTTTCTTTATTATCAATAATATATCCTATTCTATTTCAAGGTGCATGGTACTAAAGCCTTCTGACGTTTTTACTTTTAATAAATACAGGCCTGGGGCAACATTTCCGGCTGTGCTCAATACCAGGGTTTCCTTTCCATTAATTTGAACTCCATTTCGGCCCCACACTTCACGGCCGCACAAATCATACAAGCCAATTTCTACTATTTCGTTCCGCGCGGTTTCTATGGTTACATTAAAATTGCCGTTGCAGGGGTTAGGATAAGCCTGCAATAAATTAATGTCGGTTACCCCGGTTATATTTGTAGACACTGCAAATTTCTTTACTGTAGTAGCATGCGAATTACCAAAGTCAACATAACCCGTATAAAGGTTACCGCTACCGTCAGCAACCAATGAAATATAGTCTGCCTCCGAAGATGAAAAATCAGCAGCCCCTTTATTTACCCAGGTAGTACCGTTAAAATACTCAACACTGGCTTTATAACTATTTTGTGCATCGCTGTAGGCCAGGTAAAGCGTATTATTTTTATCAAAAGCAAGCGTGGTAAAATCGGCTTCGCCGGGTGTAAAGCCCTGGCTACCTACGTTTACCCAGTTGTTGCCATCAAATTTCATTACTGTAGCCGCATATCCGTTGTTGGCCCCGTAATCGCTAAATGCTATGTAAGGCACATTATTGTTGTCTATAGCAATTGATTCATAAGTGGCGGCATCGCTGCTAAAACCGGTTGAGCCAACGGCCAGCCAGTTTGAGCCGTTAAAAGTCATAACTGTGGCATTGCTGTTGTTGGCAGCATGGTCTTCATAGGCAATATACAATTTCCCGTTAT
>DASZPC010000275.1:0-1657 GCA_035550455.1 Chitinophagales bacterium
TGCAATTACAGGACAGTATCAACTGGCTTTTTTGGCAACACAGCGATAAGGCCGACCTGCTAGGGGTAAACGGCAATGTGGATGCCGATGTTTTTAATGGCAGCCAGGAAGACTTCGATTCCCTCACACATCTGATACCAAAATAACCCGTAACAGGGGCTATGCATTCCCTGTTCCTTATTATCTTGCACAAGGATTCAGCAAAGGCGCACAGCCTGTTTATACAACACTAAAACAAAATTTATGAAACGTACCGCAACTGCCGTTTGGAATGGCTCCGGCAAAGAAGGCAATGGCCATTTAACCACCCAAAGCACTATATTAAACAAAACACAATATTCCTTTAAATCGCGCTTTGCCGATGGCATTGGCACTAACCCCGAGGAATTGATGGCTGCAGCACATGCCGGTTGTTTTACCATGAAAATGAGTTTTGTACTTGATGCCGCCGGTTTTACTGCCGATGAACTGGAAACACAATGCACTATTACGCTCGATAACGGTGTTATCACCACTTCCAGCCTGGTGCTCAAAGCAAAGGTGCCGGGCATCAGCGCCGAACAGTTTCAGACTTTAGCCGCCGATGCGAAGGCAAACTGCCCGGTAAGCAAAGCTTATAACATGGAAATTACGTTGGAGGCAAGTTTGGTATAGTTGCCGCCTTTACTTCTCCAATATCATGGTAACGCCCTGCCCACCGGCAGCGCATACCGAGATGAAGCCACGGCCCGAGCCTTTTTGGTTTAGCAGCTTGGCCATGGTGGCTATAATACGTCCACCGGTGGCGGCAAATGGGTGCGCCGCTGCCAGGCTGCTGCCTTTTACGTTCAGTTTATTGCGGTCAATGGCGCCAAGGGGCTTATCAAAGCCAAAGGTTTTCATCAGTTCGGCGCTCTCCCAAATTTTAAGGGTGGCCAGTACCTGGGCAGCAAAGGCCTCGTGTATTTCGTAGTAATCAAAATTCTGCAGGGTTAAGCCCGCCTTTTTAAGCATCCGGGTTGAGGCATAAATCGGAGCCAGCAACAGGTTGTGCCGGTTCTGCACATATTCAATAGCAGCTAATTCGGCAAAGGTGATATAGGCTAACACTTGTAAGTTGTGTTCACGCGCCCAGTCTTCGCTGGCCAGTAATATGCACGATGCCCCATCGGTTAAAGGCGTTGAGTTACCGGCGGTAAGGGTTCCCTTTTCCTTATCAAACACCGGTTTCAGTTTGGCCAGTTTTTCCATACTGCTGTCGCGCCGCAGGTTATTATCTGTCTTTAAGCCCCGGTAGGGTGTAATCATATCATCAAAAAAACCTTCATCGTACGCCTTGGCCATTTTTTGGTGGCTTTGCAGGGCAAACAAGTCCTGGTCTTCGCGGGCAATGCCGTAATAATTAGCGGTAATATCGGTATGCCCGCCCATCGAAAGTCCCGTGCGGGGCTCCATATTGGCAGGGGCTTTGGGCGCAAAATATTTCAACCGTATTTTGATTAATTGCTTTAAGCGTTCGCCGGTGGTTTTGGCCCGGTTCGCGGCTAAAAAAATATTGCGCAGCTTTTCGCCAAACAATAAAGGCACATTACTGGTGCTGTCAACGCCTCCTGCTATACCCACCTCTATCTGGTTCAGGGCAATTTTATTGGCAATGTAAATGGCTGTTTCCATACCG
>DASZPC010000276.1:0-2057 GCA_035550455.1 Chitinophagales bacterium
TAGCCCACTCTCGTAGTTTGCTGGTGGCCATTCACTACCGTATTCAACACTTACCACTAATTTAGTTTTACTCAGCTCGCGATACAATTTCGGTAGTCGCTTTTGAATGGTAGTTACTAACTCGCTGCGATGCCGAACAATTTGACCTGCTAATTGGCTAAGGCGTACATCCCAGGGAAATAATTCAATCTGTCCAGGTTGCTTGAGAAGAGCGTTACGTTGCGCTAGAGTGCGACGATATTGACGACGTAGTTGGGTATAGCCAACTACTGTTTGTTCCAGTAAATCGTCAAGGTAGTCGCGGCGCCGTTCCGGGCCACCACTTAAGAGTAGTAGGTGATTGGGTTCAAACAATACCACTGGTACAGTGTGGTTGAAAGGTAATCGCTTATATTCTTTGCCATCAAACTTATAACTCTTACTAGCTTGGGGTTCTTGTTGAATTTTTACCGTTCGTTCAGCACCAGAAACCAGTCGACTATCCAGCCGCGACCAGGGTTTTTTGAACTGAACTAGTTCACTATCTTTTACACGATAAGAGCTACCACGCGCAATCACCAATACCGCTTCTAGTAAATTGGTTTTGCCGCTAGCATTTGGGCCAACAATAATATTGACGCCATCATCAAATTCAAATGAATCATCAGTATAAGACCGAAAATGTTGCAATCGTAAGCTGGCCAACATATACGTTATTGTAGCTTTTGGTGAGGGGTGAGACTAGCTTTTCAGTGGCATTATCAGGTGAAGATAGTCATCATTCGCTGGGTCGCGTAATAAACTAGCCTCCAATTTACCATTAAAACCAAAGCTCACTTGGTCACCAGTTAAGGCGTTTAAAGCGTCAAGTAAATAGCGTGAGTTAAGGGTAATACTACCATCACCAGTCACTTTCGCAGCTGCTGTGGCAGTGTTTTCACCAAGTTGAGAGGCGACGGAACGAATGCTGAGTTGTTGCTTTACTTCATCCACCTCAATCGTCACACTACCAGCACTTTCGCGGGCAAACAGGCTTGAAACTTTAGTAACATTTAAGAAATCGGCTCTTTGCAATACAGCTGTGGTGGCAAAACTAGCAGGAATTAATTTACGGTAATCTGGATAATTACCTTCAATAAGGCGTGTTACTAACTCGGTATCGCCAACCTGGAAAAGGACTTGCTGCTCGTCATGAGTAACTTGTACCTCACCATCTTCATCGGCGATAATGCGCAATAGATCTTGAAGAGCATTGGCTGGAACTAGTAATTTCACTGCTTGCTTATTACTGCCAAGATCTTTTTCAGCTAATCGATAACTATCAGTAGCTGCTAAGTAAAGTTTACCGGCACTAGTTTGTAGAAGGGCACCTGTTAAAATTGGACGGGTCTCATCGCTAGCTGCGGCAAATACTACTTGTTGAAGAGCTGACTTTAGGGTTGGTGCAGTAATTTTCCAACTACTACCCGTACTAATTGCAGGCATAACTGGAAAATCATCAGCGGCAATACCGTTAATGGTGGACTGGTATTGATTGGTGTTGATGTGAAGTTTAGTTTCTTTAAGATCAAGATTAATAACACCATCTGGTAAGTTACTTACGAAATCTTGCATGAGACGGGCAGGTACAGTAATTGAACCCTCGTTTGTAACCTTCGCACCAATGAAGTGGGTGATGGCAATATCGAGATTAGTAGCTGATAAACTCAGACGGTTATTAGTAGTTTTGATGAGCACGTTTGCTAGAACTGGTAAAGTACCGCGACTATTAGCAACTCGAGCTACAGAGTTTAATGCACGGTTTAGGTTTTCGCGGGTGACTTGAAGTTTCATACACACAGCCTTTCACCACCCACAATAATAAATATCTTTTTATAAAACATAGTTGTTGTTATAGAGCCTGTGTAAAGTGCGGAAAACTGCTCTATTAACAGATTAGTTTGACCCTCTAAAGCCTGCGGAAAACTAGCGGATTGGCGGGGTAAAAAGCGGGTAAAAAAGCCCGTATTGTGCCCAGTTGTGAAATTCACGTGACTCCGGTGTGTGGGTAAAGCTCGATCTTCCCACAGTTTTTCCAA
>DASZPC010000277.1:0-4254 GCA_035550455.1 Chitinophagales bacterium
TGCCTGGAGCTTTGCCCCGCAGGCCAAGGATTTTGAACCTTTTAAGAAACTAATAAAAACGCGGTCGCACTGGGCTGATATAGTGAAGGAGTTTAACTTTAACCTGTATCCTTCTACCATGTCGGTTACCAGTAACTGGAACCGTACTTTAAACACTATTCAACTAAGGTCTTTGGGCGATGTTGATTTTGAAATTGCCCCTACGTACGCTAAAAACTTTCAGTGGAACCGTACTTACAACTTTAAGTACAATCCTTTTAAATCTCTGAGCATAGACTATTCTGCCAATGACCAGGCCCTGGTAGATGAACCTATTGGCCTGATTGATACGAAGGAGAAGAAAAACGAGGTGTGGCAGAAGGTGCTGCAGGGAGGGCGTAACACTAACTACAACCAAAACCTGGCAATCAATTACAATATACCTATCAACAAAATCCCGGAGTTTGATTACATTACTGCCAATGTGGGCTATGCTTCCACCTATTCGTGGACAGCAAATGCCTGGCAGCTTTCATCGGACCCCGCACAGGCTGCCGATGGTGTGTTGGTGCAAAACACATTGGGCAACATTATAAGCAACACGCAGAACGACCATGCCAAGGTTGACCTGAACTTTAAGCGGTTGTATGATAAGGTGCCTTTCCTGAAAACATACGATGCGCCAAACCCAAACCCCGGCGATAAAAAACAAAACGACAGGAAGCGCGAGGCCACCAAGAACGCCAGAGAAAAAATACAGAAGGAAATAGATAAGCTGAAAGAAAAGCGCGACCAGATAAAAGTTGACCTTAAGGCGGCTAAAGCAGAAGTAAAGACTGATACCACCGGCAAAAAACTGGCCGAGGTGAAAAAATTAAAGGCAGACCTGAAAAAAACAAAGAAGGAAATAAGGCTGAAGAAGAAAGATTACCGCAGCAAACAAAAACCTTCAGATCCGTTTATTTCGCTGGTAATGCGCCCACTGCTGGGTATTAAGAAAATTGATGTTGAATACCGGCAAAACAAGGCTACCACGCTTCCGGGCTTTGTAGGTTACTCGCGTATTTTAGGGGAAGACTACATGACCAAGTCGCCGGGTTGGGGCTTTGTATTTGGCTCGCAGCCGGGCGATAAGTACTTTAAGGGGGTTGATGAAGTTAAACGCGCCCAGTGGCTGAACGATGCCGCTACCAAGAACTGGATAACCAATGATTCATTCCTGAACCAGCAATTTATGCAAAACCGCTCGGACAGGATAGATGTTACCGGTACTTATGAGCCATACCCCGATTTAAAACTGGACGTAACGCTGTTCAGGGATTATACCAACAACTTTAGTGAGTTCTTTAAATACCTTACCGATTCTGTAACCGGCGTTGGAAGTTGGCAACACCTCAGCCCTATCGAAATGGGTTCGTACAGTATTTCGTACCTGCCTATCAAAAGCTTCTTTACCAAAGTAAGCTCAGAAGGCTACTCCAGCACTTACGACCGCTTTATACAGGCCCGCTCGGTTATTTCGCAACGCCTGGGCAATACAAATACCCATAGCGACCCGAATACTTCCTACTATAACCCGAGTGATTCAATGTATAGTGCTGCTTTCAGAGATGGCTATGGGCCATTATCGCAGGATGTGTTGATACCGGCTTTCCTGGCGGCATACAGTAAGAAAGACCCGAATAAGATTTCGCTGAACCCTTTTAACCAGTTCCCGATGCCTAATTTCAGGATTTCGTACAGCGGCTTGTCGAAATTTAAATGGGCGCAAAAATACTTCTCAAACATTACCCTTTCCAGCGCTTATAACTCAACACTTACCGTAACCAGCTACCAAACCAATTTATCTTACCTGGGCGATGGAACTTTGTATGGAGCCCAGCAAAAGGATAGCCTTAGTGGTAATTTTTACTCGCTGTACACTATGCCGAGCGTTATTATTAACGAGCAGTTTTCGCCGTTGATAGGATTGGATTTAACCATGAAAAACAACGTTACAGCCAAGTTTGATTACCGGATGAGCCGTACGCTGACCATGAGTTTTGCCGACTTCCAGATGATTGAAATGAACTCCAAACAGTTTACCATTGGTGCGGGTTACAAAATTAAAGGGCTGATGTTGCCGTTTAAGCTGCCTAATGGTAAGAAGATAAGGCTGAATAATGACCTCAGCTTCCGCTTTGATTTCAGCTACCGCGATAATATCATTATTAACCACCTTATTGACCAGGGCAACCCGCAAATAACACAGGGCGCCCAAACAATTACCATACAGCCTTCTATCGACTATATTGTAAGCAAACAGCTAACGGTGCGCCTGTTCTTTGACCAAACCCGCACTATACCTAAAATTTCATCCAGCTACCCCACTACCAATACCAAGGCGGGGCTTACGTTAAGGTTCTCGTTAACGCAGTAGTAATTTATTTTTTGAAGTTCAGTTGTTTGCTATTTTAGCGGCAATTAAATAGCATACCATGAATTTTCCTGCAGACCTGAAATACAGCAAAGAGCACGAATGGATTAAAGTAGAAGGCAATACCGGCACAGTGGGTATTACCGACTTTGCCCAAAAAGAACTGGGTGATATTGTTTACGTTGAAATTGAAACCATTGGCGAAACCATAAGCAAAGATGCCGTGTTTGGTACTGTAGAGGCTGTTAAAACCGTTTCGGACCTTTTTATGCCCATAAGTGGTAAAATACTTGAAAAAAATACTGCACTGAACGATAAGCCTGAATCAGTAAACTCCGACCCCTACGGCGATGGCTGGATGATAAAGGTAGAATTATCGGATCTTACCGAACTGGATGGCCTGATGGATGCCGAAACCTACAAAAAGCACGTTGGCGCTTAAGCAGGAGGTTCCTTAACAAAGGGTGAAAGACTTTTTAAAATACAACTGGCCTGCATTTTTGTGGGCATTGCTTATCCTTTATTTGTGCCTTGTGCCATCGCGCCATTTGCCGGTTATTGCCATTCCTAATTTCGACAAACTGGTACACGCCACTTTTTATTTTACCCTGGTGGTGCTTATGAATTTTGGCTGGCGGAAACAAAGTGTTTTTCAAAGCCTGAAAAGCAATACCTTGCTTAAAATATTTGTAATTGCCTGTGTTTATGGTTTTAGTATTGAGTTAATGCAAAAAGCTTTTACCACCGACCGGCATTTTGAATTGCTGGACGAACTGGCCAATGCAACCGGTGCAGCCATTGGTACCCTGCTGGCTGTTAACATATTTAAATAATCGCTGCTACTGTGCCTAACTTACGTTAATTTCAATGCAATGATGAAACGGCTGGTTTTATTTTCTTCCCTTTTGTTCCTGCTACAGGGCTTGGCACTGGCACAGGCCGGGCGCGATGAAACCCTGGCTAATAGCTACATGCAAAATGGCGAATTGGATAAAGCAGCCGAGTTGTTCCATTACCTGTGGGATAAAAACAACAACGACCTTAAATATTACCTGCCGCTTTATAAGTGCCTGCTAAGCCTGAAAAAATACGACGACCTTGAAAAAGTGGTAAAAAAGCAGGCCCGCAAAAACGAGAACGACCCGCGGTATATTGTTGACCTCGGCTACCTGTATGCCCAAATACCCGACCAGGCCAAAGCAAAAGACCAGTACGAGAAAGCCCTGAAGGAAATGAAACCTTACGAGCCTTCAATACGTGGGCTCGCCAATGCTTTCGAGGCTTACCGGTTATACGATTACGTAATTGAAGCTTACCAACGCGGTGGGCGCATGGTGCATAACGAATCCTATTTCAGCATGGAAATTGCCAATGCTTACCTGGCCAATGGCGATATTCAAAACGCGGTAAAAAACTTCATCACTACCATCGAGCTAAAACCAGGCAACGAACAGTTGGTTAAAAATGCCATACAAGGTTCGGCCAGCGAATCAAAACTGCTGGACGAAATGGAAACCCAATTGTACACCAAAGTGCAGCGCAACCCTAATAATGAAGATTATATTGAGCTGCTTACCTGGATTTATATTCAAAACAAGGATTTTGACGGCGCCCTGGCACAAATGAAAGCGCTTGACCGCCGCAAAAACGAAAATGGCGCACGGGTGCTTAACATTGCCCAAATGGCACAAACCGAGGGCGACTATACCGCCGCTATTGCCGGTTACGAATATGTGGTAAACAAAGGCAAAGACAATTTCCTTTATTTCCAGGCGCGTACCGAGTTGCTGAATTGCCGTAAAGAAAAAATTTCAAAGAACGTTGATGTTACCCAGGATGATTTACTGGGCCTAAAAAAC
>DASZPC010000278.1:0-4147 GCA_035550455.1 Chitinophagales bacterium
CGATGGAAGAACTGGCACTTGAGGTAGTTAATTTATGGAAGGGTTTCAGGATGCAGGAAACCCGGCACGATAGCTTTAAAGAAGCAGTGAGTTCCCTGTTTTCAAAAAAACAGGGACCGGACGATATATTTTATGCCCTGAAGTATGTTTCCTTTAACCTACGCAAAGGCGAGTCGCTGGGCATAATAGGAAAAAACGGGGCGGGTAAATCAACCCTGTTGCGGGTTTTAAGCGGTATATCGCAGCCCGATCAGGGCTATATTAATTTTTATGGGCGGACAGTCTCAGTTATTGATATCGGCGCAGGTTTTCATCCGGAACTAACCGGAAGGGAAAATATATATTTATCAGCCTCGCTGTATAAATTTTCGAGAAAAGAAACCGATGAAAACCTGGAGCGCATACTGGCCTTTGCCGATATTGGCCGGTTTATTGACGAACCGGTAAAAAACTACAGCAGTGGTATGTACCTGCGCCTGGCCTTTGCCATTATTACCTGTCTTGATGCCGATATTTATTTAATAGATGAAGTAATAAATGTAGGCGACGCTGATTTTCAGGTAAAATGCAAAATAAGGATTGAGGAACTGATGGCTGCCGGTAAAACCATGCTAATAGCCAGCCATAACCTGAATGAAATAATGACCTTATGTCCGCGTATTATGCTTATGGAAGATGGTATGATAGTGCAGGAAGGGGGCATAGAGGTAATACAGAAATACCTTACCAGGGCCTTACCGCAATATTTTTTGTTTGAGAATTCAGCTTTCTATCATATCAAGGATTTTACTGCCACCGGTTTCAGGCCCAAGGGGATTTCGATATTAGATTGTGGGCTAAGCAATGTAAAGAGCCTTGAAGATGGCATTGACAGCAGCACGGGCTTTACCGTTTATTTTGATGTGGAGCTAAGCGAAATAAAACCTTTTGTAATACGGCTGAAAGTTTATGATAGTACCGGTATTTTAATTTTTGGCTGTTCCAGTTACAGGCAGGCGGCAGCATTAAATGAAACTGGCAAGTACAGGATTGAATTTAATATGCCTGCCAATATTTTTAACGACCGCATGTACGCTATTGACATGGTTTTGTTTGGCGATAACGGTAAGGAGCTTTTAATGAAGTTTGATAAATTAATAAGTTTCAAAATAGCAAGCCCTGAAACAGCCGGCCCAAACAGCCTGCCCGAAAATATGCCCGGTATGATGAAACCAGTAGTTAAAATAAATACCCAAAAAATATAAAGCTAATAAGGGTGAAACAATGAGCCAGTTGCTGATACATATTGGTTTTGTAAAATCGGGGTCAACTTACCTGCAACAGTGGTTTGAAAAACACCCTGAAATTTACTTTCAGCCCAAATTTATGGCCCAGGGTTTTTTGAATGCCTGGGAACTGGCAAAGTTTGCCCAGTACGCGCCTGCTGTTCCGGATAAATATGTTTTAAGCTGCGAGGACTTTTCTTTATGGCACAGCCAGCCGCATATTTACGGTTTAAAGGGTGCAGTGCCCTATAACCACAGGCAATTTCAGGAGCGCATTTGCAATATGCTGCATGGCCTTTTTCCCAATGGCAGTATATTAATAGTAACCAGGGGCTATGCTTCTGTGTTTTCTTCCATATATAACCAATATCTGGGTATGGGTGGTTCTTGCACATTTGCTGAAATGGCCGATTTGAACCGGGAGATGTTTTTAGAAATGCTGGATTACAGTTATGTGGTTGATCTTTACCGCAAAAAATTCGGCAGCGATAAGGTAATCCTGCTACCGTACGAACTTATGCGCGATGACCTGTATAAATTCCTTTCAATTATTGAAAAGGCGCTTGATATTCAACAACACTTTACCCTTGATGGTGGTAGAGTAAACGCCTCGTACGACAAAAAGATTTTAGCCGCCTACCTTAAAACATCGCGCCTTGTTTATAATGTGCTGAAACCATTTCCCGAAAAATGGCAAAAATACATGTACCTGAAATATACTAAAGCGGTGAGGGGCAAAAAGCCGAACCGGACTATAAAATGGTTCGCGCAATTTGTAAAAGGTGAAATTGATATGAACGGCATGGATGAATTGATACAACAGATGAAAGGAAAGGCGGATATTTTAAAACTGGAGCCTCTTTTTGCTCCCTATCTTAAAGATTACCTGCTTTAATAAAGGTGCTGAAAACAGTGTAATTGCAAACCTGAAATGAGCTACAATATTGAAGCCATAATAAAATTCATCCTCTCGGGCCAGGGCTCTGACGGCGGGTTTGCCACCTACGAAAAATACCCGGTGGTGGAACCCAACGGCGATTGGCGTTTATTACCCGACCCATCGCCATTTATTGCTGCCAATATTTTGTTTTCGCTCATGCAGGCAAAAAGCCCTGCTACCAATGACGCGGTAAAAAAGGGGTGCGAATTCCTTTTATCGCGGATGGAATCAGGCGGGTACTGGCGGTTCTGGCCTTACAAAAGCAGGCAACACCCCGTACCACTGGACTTGGATGATACAGGGGTTTGCTCATACGTGCTAACTGCAAACGGCAATACCCTTACTAATAAAAAGGCGCTGCTAAATAACTGCGACAATGCCGGTTATTTTTATACCTGGCTGATACCTACGTGGAGGAATTTATTATTGCATCCTTTAACTTCAACAGGCTTTGCGCGTGCCTGCCTGCAGGCCCTGCCCACCCGAATGCTTGAACATTACACCTATACCGACCAGGAACCTGCCGTAGCAGCTAATGCGTTGTTGTACCTGCGCGAAAACAAGGCCACCCAGAAAGCAATAAACACGTTGGTTAAAGTTGTAGAAAAAGGAAATTTCGGGATGCAGTTTTACCATGATGAAATAATGGTTTATTACCACATAGCCCGGGCCTATGAAAGCGGCATTAATGGATTAGCACCATTACGCGATATTATTTGCGGGCACATAGAACAAAGGTTTGAAAAAAATATAGAAAGTGCCGATGAGTTATTAAGGGCAATGGCAGCTATTGCGTTGCTCTGTTACGACTCAAACAAGGGGTTGGCGGGCAGGTTAATTGATTCGGTGGGGCAAAGTGCGTACCCTGACAACTGGAAAATACTGCCCTATTTTTCGAGCAAAAACCGGAATTTTTTGGCAGGGTCACCACAGTTTACCGCTGCTGTTTTTCTGGAAGCATCAATCCGGCTGAACGCTAAACAAAGATGAAACTATTGCGGGCCAACATATGGTGGAATGCAATTGTGCCACAGGTGTTGGCCTGGGTTTATCTGTTCTTTGCTGTTTTTTATTGGCAAATATATACGGTAACCACAGGGCATGTATATTACTACCGGAGCCTTCAACCGCTTGCGGCCTTCCTGCTTACATTATTTTCAGTATCGGCTTTCGGGTACCTTTTTAACGATATCTGCGATATTGAAAGCGACCGGCGCGCCGGGAAAAAAAATATGGCCGCTACTTATTCAACAGGCGCTGTTGGCTTACTGGCTTTAATATTACTGGCTGCTGGTGCTGCAAGCTGGATGTGGTATTTTCAGTTTGATGTTTTTGCTTTACTAAAAGCGCCTTCCACCTGGCTTCTCCTGTTGCAGGTAGCCTCCCTGGTAGCTTATAGCCTCCCGCCAGTAAGGTTAAAGGAAAGAGGCCTTGCCGGTGTAATTGCCGATGCTTTTTACGGCCACCTGAACCCTGCCCTAATTACTATTTCGCTTTTCTATTTTGGGGTTGTAACAATAAACCGGGTTAACACCCTTTTATTATGCTTTTATTTAGTTGTAATTATGCTTTGGTTTATAAAAGGCCTGCGCAATATTTTGTTGCACCAAATTGAAGACCGTAAGCGGGACCGCCGGTCGGGGGTAAAAACCTATATTGCCAGCCACAGTGCTTTGGCCACCGTAAATTTTATTAACCGGGTAATTTTACCCACTGAAGCAGCGTTTTTACTGGTATTTGTATTTATCTGTAGCTACGAACTTCCGCCTTTCTTTTTATCGTTCATTTTCTTTGCCATTGTTAGCTATTTGAAATTCAGCGGGTGGAAACTGGCTTACCTGCCTAAACGTCAATTGAAATTCAAATTCCTGTATTTCTTGAACGATTATTACGAAGGCTGGCTCCCCGTTTCACTGCTCATCATTTTATCGGTTTATGATTA
>DASZPC010000279.1:0-1873 GCA_035550455.1 Chitinophagales bacterium
AAAGAATCCACCGAATTGTGCGGACTTGTTTTTTACCTGCTTGATGCACAAAGTATTTACCGCATATACCAATACGGGCGCAAAACCGATTTTAAATTCGGGTTTAGCGAGGTGTACCGGCACGGGCTGGGGTATATACCTGCCAAAAGGCTGGGCGGGCGCGAGCTGCCCGAAAGCAGCGGCGGCGATGTGGTGTACGAATCGTATTTTATGAGCGCCATACCCAACCTGAACAAAGCGCTGAAGCTGGACAGCACGCTGGATATTTCGATTAATAAAATGGCTTACCCGGTACGCGCCTATTACGAAGCACCCTGTAACAACCACTTGTGCCAAAACGGAAAGGTGCGTGTTTACGATGCGATGAATACCGATGCCATGCAGGATGTGCCACCTAAATATGAAGACTGCCCCGTTTGCCACGGGCACGGGCAAATGACTTTTTCGCCAATGCGCGATTATGTGCATACCCCGCGCGGCGGGTTTAATAACGAAAAGCCGATTCCTTTTCCGGGCTTTGCTTATATATCGCCCGACCCTTCGATACTGGCTTTTAACGAGCAGAAGATTACCGCCGAAATTGAAAAAGCATTTATGTTTATGAACATTGATGTTTCGCTGAAAGGCAGTAGCGATGGTGCAGCAAAAACAGCTACTGAAAGTAAAATTGACCGCGAGGAGCTTTTCTCCTTCCTGCTTACTATAAGCGAAGAATTGTTTGCGCTGCTTGGCTTTACCATTGATACTATTTTTAAACTGCGCTACCCTATAAACCAGAACCACATAGCTATTTACCAGCCGCTTAATTTTGATATACGCGGGGTAAATGAGTTGACACAAGAGCTTGCCCAGGCACAGGCCAACAATGTGCCCGATATGGTAAAACGCGAACTGATACGCGAGTATATGTGCATGCGGTTTCCGGCAAGGAAAGACCTTGAAAGGCTGCCCGATATTATTTTTTATTGCGACCCGCTTGCCGCCCGCACTACCGATGAGGTGATAACGCTTAAACAGCAGGGATTGATAACACCAGCCGATATGGCCCTGCACCTGAACTTGTTTTATTTTATGGAGCAGCAGTTATACGCCGAGCCTGACTACCTTGATTTTCCGCTGGAGCAAATAAGGCGCGATATGGTACGCCTTGCCGATATGAAGGCACGCGAACTGGAAGGGTGAATAGTTAGACATTAGACTTTAGAAATACATTAAACAGGTAACAAGCAGTTGGCAATAGAAAAATAAAAATTGCAAAGACCGCCCTGTGCTTACTGCAAGGAATCAGTTTGCCGGTTTTACATAGGTAACTATTTCGTAGCCAGTTTTTGAGGTAGATTCGATAGTGGTTTTATTGGTTAAGGTAAATTTCATTTTCATTACCGAGTTAAGCGAGTAGTTGAGGCTACAGCCATAACCGGTATTGTACAGCATTTTACCAGCGCCCTTGCCCTGCACATCGGCTTTGTAGCTTGTTTGGTTGGTGGTGGCGGTGTATTTTTGGGTTATATCAAAACTGGCAAGGTTGCCATCCACATTCACCAGCTTAAAAATGGTGGTTATTTTCATGTTAAAAGGGTTGTAGCCCGGCACCGGTACGCTAAGTGGTGTTTCGCGCTTGTATTCATCGCCCACCTTCATTTTCCGGTTATCAAAAACCACCTGGCTTTGCAGTTGCTGGCACTCGGCAAGCAGGGTTTTCTTTAAAGTGGCGCTGGCGCTATCGCCACCCACCGAATCGAAACTAAGCTGGTTGTTGCGGTTCCAGCCATACACAATAGTACCCTGCGGTATAGTGGTGGGTTTATTATTGATATTCATTTTGGTGTATTCCACCGTAAGCGGAAATTCGGTATCGCCGGGGCGGCCGCCA
>DASZPC010000280.1:0-2241 GCA_035550455.1 Chitinophagales bacterium
ATCTTTTTCGCCATATCGGCAATGCACCAGTCATCAAAGCTGTATTCAACTGTTTTCGAAACACTTTCAATGCCTTTGTAACAACGTATGTAGCCCAGTTTTTGGTAGTCGTTCCAGCCAACTGAGTACCGGTAAAAGGAAGCCATTGGTATTACAGGCCCCCATTTAAAAAATCGGTTCAGTTCTTTTCGGCTCAGCGTGGCGCTGCGCTTCATGGCTTCCAGTGCATAGGTGGTGTCAAAGTCGCGTATCCCTTTTTGGTAAGCATCATTAATTACCGATACCGAATGGTACCCAATCATACAAAACGTTTCATAGCTCGAAAGGTCCCAAATAGGCAGCAGCCCGTGTAGTTTATAAATATCCAAAAACGAATTCACAATATCGCCGGTAACCTTCCTGTCAATCAGCGTAAGCAAAGGGTTTTGCGCACGGTAAGTATCCCAAATCGAAAACGCATTGTAATAATGGAAGTTATTGGTTTGATGCACCTGCAAATCGTGCCCCCGGTACTGCCCGTCAACATCCTGGTTCAAAATAGGCGGTGTAAGCGCATGGTAAAACGATGAATAGAATGTACGCATCACACTGCTGTCCCTGCTTTCAATTTCAATTTTGCCCAGTTCAGCATTCCAGGCTGTTTTTGCATAGGCCAACACTTTATCAAAATCCCAGCCCGGCTGCTCGGCTTCAAGGTTTCTGCGCGCACCGTCAATACTCACTGTCGAAATCCCCACCTTTACATAAACAGTATCGCCATCGGTGGTATCAAAACTTACATAAGCTTTTAAATGCTTGCCAGCTGCCTGTTTCAGGCTGTTATTTAACATACCATTTTTTAAAATGCCACTTTGCTTAAATGGTTTTGAAAACTGAATAACGAAATACACATACTGGCTATCGGCCCAAAGGCTGCTTAGCCGCATACCGGTTATTTCGTTATTGCCGTTAATATTTATTTCGCCATGTTTCAACTTATCGCGGTGGTTAAGGTCCAGAATGATATTAGCTTCCTTTTGTTTTGGAAAAATATACCGGTGCAGCCCTGTGCGCAGCGTTGCTGTCAGCTCAGCTTTAATGTTATACTTATTCAACAGCACCGAATAATAACCCGGGCTGGCTTTTTCATTACTATGCGAAAATCCGGATGCATATTGCTGTTGCCCGAATTGCACTTTGCCAGCTGTTGGCATCAGCATTACATCGCCATAATCAGGGCAGCCCGTGCCGCTTAAATGCGTATGCGAAAACCCATAAATAACACTGTCGGAATAATGGTAGCCCGAACAGCCGTCCCATCCTTTTAAGCGCGTATCGGGGCTAAGTTGTACCATGCCAAATGGCAGCACTGGCCCCGGGAAAGTATGCCCGTGACCACCGGTGCCCACAAAGGGGTCAACATACTGCGTGTAATCTTTGGGGTTTATTATTTGCCAGTCGCAACAGTTTTTTGCAGCGGGCATTTTAAAGCGCTGGTTTTCGGCAGGTGCAAAAAACGATTTACCCTCTGTGGGGGCGTTTTGCCCCTGCAAAAGCGTTACGGTAAAACTGATTATTGCTAATAGTAGGCCTTTCATTTATACGCCAAATTTATGTTTATCTTGCAATCATTACCTCACACCAAAACCATTTTTATGATTCAGTCCATGTTTATCACCACCAGTAATAATTTAGACGGCTACAAAATTCTTAATCAAATAGGCCTCGTACGCGGCATAACTGTGCGTTCGCGCAGCGTGTTTGGCAGCTTTGCCGGTAATATTATGACCATTTTTGGTGGCCGGAACACCATCTATACCCAGCTTTGCGAAAACGCCCGCGAAGAAGCCCTGCAACTGATGTTAAAACATGCACAGGAGCGCGGCGCCAATGCCATTATTTGTATGCGTTACGATGCCAACGAAGTAATGCCCGGCCTTACTGAGGTATTGGCTTATGGCACCGCCGTTACCGTTGAAAAGGTTTAACAATAGCTTTACTCCACGTAATACACATAACTCTGCGTTACCTTACCGGCTTCGTTAAAAAAGAAAACTTCAGCGGCCTTTTTTTGGGTGGCGTGGTTAAGGTAATAAATGGTAATACCCGAAATACCAATCAATACTTCATATACTTCAAAAAGCAGGTTGGGCATTAGTTCAAGCCCGCCCTTCCAATAGGGGCGCACTTGTTCTTTGCCTTTTAGTTTGCCATCACTGCCAGGTACACGTTTCAGTGCCAGCGGCGATTCAAAAATAAAAT
>DASZPC010000281.1:0-8278 GCA_035550455.1 Chitinophagales bacterium
GAAAAACGCCAAATACCTGGTGCGCATTTACAACCAGCCGCCTACCCCAAACGCCATTTATATGCCAGAGGGCGCTAATGCTGCATTGAACGTAGGCAATATTGCCTACTCGCCCAATGCCACTAAACTATATTATACCCAATGCGAGCAAAAAGATAAAGTAAGTACCCGCTGCGATATTTATGTAAGCAAGTACGAAAACTATAAATGGTCAACAGCGCAAATATTGCCTGCCCCGGTTAATAACCACAGCTTTACCAATACCCACCCATGCATAGCTTATGATGCACAGGGCAACGAGCTACTTATATTTTCATCTGACAGAAGCGGTGGCTACGGCGGCATGGACTTATGGTTTTGCCGCGTTGAAAAAGATGGCACTTACAGCGACCCGCAAAACATGGGCGCTAAAATAAATACGCGCGGCAACGAGGTAACCCCTTTCTTCGATTTTAATAAAAAGAAACTCTATTACTCGTCCGATTGGTTGTATGGCTTTGGCGGCTACGATATTTTTGAAACCCGCGAGCAAAACGGCTATTGGCTTGAACCGGTTAACCTGCTGCAACCGGTTAACACGGCGCAAAACGATTTGTATTATTCAGTAGCGCCCGATAATTCAAAGGCCTATATTACCTCTAACCGGGTGGGCTCGTATTTTATTGAAGCCGCTACCTGCTGTAACGATATATATGCTTATGGCTCCGGCAAAAAAATTGAACCGAAGCTTGATACCCCGGCTGTGGCTATAAAAGATACCACCCCGGTTACACAGCTACCGCCTGTGGCACAGGTGGAAACTACACCTGCAAAACCAGATGAGCCTGTTGGCCCGGTTCCCGTACCTCCTGCACCTGCCACTACTACTACTGATAAGCTGAAAAAAATTAACCAAACACTGCCGGTGCTTTATTTTGATAACGATGAGCCCGACGCCCGCACTTTAAGCGATACCACTAAGCTGGATTATAAGCAAACCTATGAAGCTTATGCCTCAAAAATATTTGAATACGAACGGGAGTTTTCAAAAGGCATGAAAGGCAATGCTAAAGCCGAAGCAAAAAATACTGTTGATAGCCTGTTTACGAATAAAGTGGATAAAGGCTTTTACGACCTTATTGCTTTTTCATCGCAACTGCTTGACTTGCTAAAGTCGGGCAACAAAATTGAAGTAACCATAAAAGGCTATTGCTCACCGCTTAATTACAGCGCTTATAATATGAAACTGGGCTACCGGCGCGTAGCCTCGCTGGAAAACTACTTATACCATTATCAGGCAGGTATCCTGTTGCCTTACATTTCCAGTGGGCAGTTGGTGTTAAAACGTATTTCGTTTGGCAAAGAAACTGCGCCGAAGGATATAAGCGACAACCTCAACGATACCCGCAACTCGGTTTATAATCCCCGTGCTGCCCTCGAAAGGCGTGTTGAGGTATTATCGGTTGAATTGAAATAGCTGTTCTTCCATAACACATAAACTTCCCGCACTAAGTAACTTTCTTATATTTGAATCGTGCAGAAAAAAGATTCAGACCCTGATAAACGGCCCGCAAAGAAATCTTCTATTCCTTACAGTAAGGCTAACAAGAAGAAAAAGTATGGCATTGTTGACGCCGCTAAAAAATACTTCGAGAAGAAAGATTCAGATAAAAAGAAAAAAGAAGGCAAGCCTGCCTTTTCGGCCAATGGTAAAACCCCACGCGATTTTGTAAAAAAGAAATTCAGCACTGAAAAGCCTAAAAAAAGTGAAAGGCCTGAAAAAGGCATGAAGCCTGAAGTATTTTCTACCGAAGAAAAAATAACCGATGAAATAAGGCTGAACAAATACCTCGCACATGCCGGTATAGCCTCGCGCCGCAATGCCGATGAACTAATAAAAGAAGGCCGTGTAAAAGTAAACGGCGAAGTGGTAACCGAAATGGGCCACAAAGTAAAGCCAAAAGACAAGGTAGAATTTGATGGTAAGCAGCTTAACCTCGAAAAGAAGTACTATGTGCTTTTAAACAAGCCTAAAGATTTTATTACCACAGTAAAGGATGAGCGCGACCGCCGCACCGTAATGGAACTGTTGCGCGGCGTGTACCCGCAAATAAAATCAAAAGTAAAACCACGCCTTTACCCGGTGGGCCGCCTTGACCGCAACACTACTGGTGTACTGCTGGTTACCAACGATGGCGAACTGGCGCAGAAACTTACCCACCCCAGCAGCCAGGTACGCAAGGTGTACCACGTAATACTGGATGAAAAACTGAAGAAAGAGGACTTTGATAAAATAGCAGAAGGCGGCGTGGTATTGGAAGATGGTATTGCCGAGGTGGATGAAATAGCTTACCCCAACCCTAAAAACCGCGCTGAGGTGGGGGTTGAAATCCACACCGGCAAAAACCGTTTCATCCGTCGCCTGTTTGAATCACTGGGCTATGAAGTGGTAAAACTCGACCGGGTATTTTTTGCCGGGCTTACCAAAAAAGATTTGCCCCGTGGCCGCTGGCGCTTTTTAAATGAAGAAGAAGTGCGGCTACTGAAGCACTTTATTTAATTACTTATCTTTTACTAAATCGCGAAAGGCCAGGTACATGCCCCCGGCCAAAAAAATAAGCGCAAAAACCATTGTAAAATAAGGCTGTTTGGTTTTAAGCCATTTATCAAGTTCATAGCCCATAAATACACCCAGCGCCACCGACCCGGCCAGTTGAAACCCAATGCCCGAATATTTCAGGTATAAATTAGGCCCTTTACCGTTGTCATCTTTTTTCATCAATCGGGTATATTATGTTTTTTGCCGTCGGCTAAGTATATACATAAACCGGAAAGTAAGATAGTTATTGTATTCGCCATTAACCTTAGTGCCCGAATAGGGTTCACGGATTTTCAGCATCGAATAATTGAATTTAAAACCAAGTGCGTAATGGTTTTTAATAATAAAATGCACCCCGCCAAAACCGCAGAGGTCCACCCTGCGCGGCTGGCCTAATACAGGGTGGTTGGTTACATCGCGGCCAAAGTCATCTAACTCTTTATACCGCACCATATAACCGGTTGAAATACCCACACTGAACATCAGCCAGTTTTTGTAATGTATGTTTAACCCTACAGGCACTTCAACGTAGTCCCACTGTACCTGGTAGCGCTCATCGGCATTGGGGTTGGGTATCAGCCTTGCCCGTGCGCCTTTCATACTGTAATTCAACTCGGCACTTACCGATAATAACCTGTGAAACCTTGCCAGCGCCCCAAGTCCAAATTCAGCTCCTAAGTATTTCGGGAAATAATCAGGGTCGCCATCAATCTGGCAGGCATTAAACCCGGCATGAAACAACCCCTTAAAAATCCCAGCCCTTTTGTAATCAGTATTTTGTATAGCTGGTTGCAATTTCTTAACCGGGTGTTGTATTTTTTGTTTCGCCGGTGTTGCAACGCTGTCGTCA
This sequence comes from Chitinophagales bacterium, assembly GCA_035550455.1. Classification (GTDB taxonomy): domain Bacteria; phylum Bacteroidota; class Bacteroidia; order Chitinophagales; family LD1; genus Bog-950. Next base: position 3,429 of record DASZPC010000281.1, read on the forward strand.
TTATTTTCTTCTATATCATTGGGCGCGGAAGCTATAGAGTCATGTACTTTGTGCCCTTTATTAAAATCAAAACTTATTACACCGTTCTGGGCCAATAAGTAACCGGGCAAAAAAACAATAAGGGCCAGTGCCAATAATTTCATTAATGCAAGTTGCTGTATTTTAAGTAACTAAAAATAAATGCGCTTAAATTTTAACACTATCGCCCAGCCAGTAAATATGCTATATAAATCATTTATTACTTTATTATATTCCACTAAAACCTGACATTATGAAAACACTATTACCGCTATTTGCCTTTTTAGCTTTTGCCCAGATAAGTACTGCCCAATACTGCGGCGCCTCCGGCCCTTCGCAATGTGTGCCCGCAGGACAAGCTCCGCAAGCAGGCCTTTACCCGGCTTCTGGAGCCTTACCGCCGTTTATTAACGGACAAACGGTTAATACATCTCTCGAATTCCTCGATTATGATACTATAGTGTTTGCGGGTACAAGGCTTACTGTAAACAACCTTACTATTGATACAATTACCAATTTGCCTGCCGGCTTGTGTTGGTCAACCAACAAAGCAAATAATACTTTTTCTAACATGGAGGATGGCTGCATTTTATTCACTGGTACTACCTGTGCGCCTCCGGGCCAATATAAACTTTATATGATTGTTACTGTTGATGTGGGGATAGCTATTCCCACCAATGCCGATGCCGCTGGTTTAAATTATTACGTACGGGTAAATAATTACGGTGAGGCAGTAACGCCGGTTGATACTACACAAACGGCCACTAACCCGGTTATCCTTTATGGGCCTACAGCTACCTGCCAGGCGGTGCCACTTACGGCAGATTTGGGGCAAAACCAAACCGTATGCGCTAACAGCAGCACCATATTAAATACCGGCACTTATGGCGGTACCCCGCCCTATACCTATTACTGGCAAAGCACCGGCAGCGCATTAAGTTGTAATACATGCGCCACACCCTCGGTTACCATAGGCCAAAATTCAACTTTTACGGCTGCCGTTACCGATGCCGCCAACCATACAGTTACAACCACTGTAACCTATTCGGTTTCGGGCAATACCAACAACATGCAGTTAGGCATAAGTAATACTAATATCAGTTGTACCAGCCACACCGATACCACCACAGTAACTGTAACCAATGGCACGGCCCCTTACAATATTAACTGGGGCGATGGTATTACCAGCACAGGCATATCTTCGCCTGCTACCCATAATTACAGTCAAACCGGCGCGTATGCAGTGCTTGTTACCGATAATCAAAGCTGCGCCACAGCTGCCGCCGATACGGTTTTAAATACCGGCGTAAATATTTCATTCAATAATATATCTAACCCCAATTGCTGGGGCAGTCCCTCTGGTGCAGTTGGGATATCTGTTTCCGGTGGCACAGCGCCTTATACTTATTCGTGGAATACCGGCGCAACTACCAGTACTGTTACAAACATTATACCCGGTTATTACTGGCTTACGGTTACCGATGTAACCTCCTGCTCGGCATCGGCCAGTTATTATCTCAGTTCCATATCCGACCCCTGGGGTTTTTATGCATACGCCCAGCCGTCAGATGCCAACTGTAACAATAACGGCACCATCAATGCCGCAGTTTACGGTGGTATTGCGCCCTATCATTATAACTGGAGCAATGGCTCAACAGCGCAAGCCTCCACAGGGCTTTCAGCAGGCCCTTACCAGGTTACTGTAACAGATTCAGCAGGCTGTAGTGTAACGGCAACCGCTACGGTTCAAAGCTCATGCTTTAGCCTTATCAGTGGGGTGGCTTTTATTGATACCAATAACAACTGCATTTTTGATGCCGGTGAAACACCGCTCAGCAATCTTTGTATTTCAGCAACCGTTTCCGGCAGCAACACCTACTATGGCTATACCGATGCGCAGGGTAGTTACGCCATACAAGTAGCCGATACCGGTACCCTTACAATAACTACCCATAATTACTACGGCATTTGCGGTAACATAGCTTTTTGTGGCAACGGCACGCACACTCTTTATGTGCCTGTACTGGGCGATACCTTAAGCAATAACAATATTGGATTTACAAGCAGCGGCAATTTCGATTTGGGGGTACACCCGGGCTGGTCATCGGCCAACCCCGGCTTTACAAAGGAATACTGGCTGTGGGCATACAACCAATCACCCATTCCGGTTAGCGGCAATTCAACAGTGGTATTCACCTACGACCCCAACCTTACATATCTATACAGCGATGTGGTTCCTACACCTGTAAACAACAGTTCAGAACACACCCTTACCTGGACATTGTCCCCCAGCGAGCTGCCATCTTATGGATGGGGTAACCGGTTAAATGCCCATTTCCAGGTGCCTGAAACCCTTTCTTTAACTTCCATACTGCAAACAGATTTTAAAATACTGCCCATTACCGGCGATTGCGACAGCACTAATAACCACTTTCATTTTGAAGAAATGGTTATCGGTTCGCACGACCCGAACGAGAAAGACGTATATCCCGCCAACAGTATTGCCACCGATGATTCGGTGCTTACTTATACCATCCACTTCCAGAATGACGGCACCGATTCCACCCACTTTATTATTGTAAAAGATACCCTCTCTGATAACCTCGACCCCGCTACCGTGCGTACTATTGCCAGCAGCGCCAAGTACTCGTCGTTCAGCATTACCGGGCGGGGTATTTTAACCTGGGTGTTTAACCCTTACAGGCTGGTGGATAGCCTTACCAACCCCGAAGGCAGTAAGGGCTTTGTTACCTTCCAGGTACAGAAAAAGAATAACCTGCCCATTGGTACCATTATAAGCAATACCGCCTCTATTTATTTCGATTACAATGAACCGGTGGTTACCAATACTGTGGCCGATACCGTGGCCAACCCTACAGGCATTGCCATTGTTTCGGGCAATAGCAATGTACATGTTAAGGCATATCCAAATCCATTTACAAATGCCACTAATATTGAAGTTACCGGCCTTAACCAGCAATACGACTTCGAGTTGTTTGATGTAACCGGCCGTTTGCAACGCCGCATACCTTCCATTAATACTTCAAAATTTGAATTACAGCGTGATAACCTGCCTGCTGGCATCTATTTATACCGCATTGCCGTTAGCAACGGTAGCTCAGCAAAGCAAGCGGCTTATGGCAAACTGGTTATCGAATAATATTTAGCTTATCTGCATACCTATAAAACAACAGCGGCCCTTAAATCGGGGCCGTTGTTGTTTTATCTTAATTAAGGTAAATAATATCCGGAGTTGAATAACCCGTAAACCATTACTGCAAACCAGCAATAGCACTGAAAGCAACACTGGTAAAAGGTTTCATATTCCCCTGCCCATCGTACATTTTACAGGTAACAAGGCCCGAAAAAGTAGCATAAGTACCTCTGTTATCGCCCCTTGATGTAATTTGGAAAGTACTACCTGTTTGGTCGCCTTTGGTGGTCCATACAACATTATTCTTATCCCTTACCGCCAGGTAAACCCCATTGTTAGGGTCAGGATTGTAAGCAAAATTAACGGGGCCTGTAGCTATCATACCATAAAACTGATTGCTAAGCCCGGTTATGGGGGCCACATAAACCCTTACCGAAAGGCGGCGTAATTCCATAGAGCCATTAGTAGTGGCCATGTCGCTCGAAATCCATTTGCTTCCTGTTACAAAACCCGAGCTATCGTCTGCATCGTGGTCATGATGCTCCCAGGGGTTCAGGTGGGTACTATCTTCAACGTTAGTGCTGTTGCTGTAATAAGTGGGCGTACCTTCAATACTTACAGGTTGGCCGCCCAGTAGCCCGGTAATAAAATATTTGCTATTGCCGGTCAGCGTGTTTGAGTTGTTCTGGCTATCATCAGCATCTTTTCTACAGCCATCCATAAAAACAATGGCTGTAAATAATGAAATAGCCGATAAAACTATAATGGCAGTTTTTTTCATGGGTTTTGAATTTGAAAAGCGCCACCGAAGTTAGTTAATAATTACTTAACTACCTAACATTCAAAAAGCCCCGGAAATCCAGCCTTAATCAGACGAACCAGTAAAGCCATCTTTGGCTAAAACAACTTTTATCGGGGCAAAAAGGCATAAAAAAGGGCTGCCAGTTTAATTTCTTGTCCTATGGGCTTCGGAATTTGGAGAGAATTGGATTGGATTCGCACCGAAGGAAACCCCATTATGGACGGATATTAAAAGGCAGCCCTGTATGATAAAAATTAATTTCAGTTACCAAACGGCTAAAAACATGATTTAAATTATTTTCCTAAACCTCAATTTATTTCTACTTTCAGCCGCTTACTTTGTAAAGGTATACAAGGTAACTCAGGCCCTACAGGTTAATGGAGGTCATAAAATAAGATGGGAATATATTTGTTGGCCGGGCGGTATGTATATTAGTGCGCTGAAGCGCAATTGTACTGGTTGTATATAGGTCCCTGATTCGTGTTTATGTGCGCCCCACAATGTAAAAAACGCCTTTACAACAGGCTTCCAATATGGTACAAACATCTGAATTACTAACCATCCAGAAGTTTATTTACCTGCTCGATGATTTTCATTATGCAGAGTTTAGCAACCATTTGCAGGCTATAAAGGCAGATTTACCCCACAAACTTTTGCAGGTAATACGCAAAAGGCTACCCGAATTTGACGGGCACGAAGCGCTTTGCAAAAAAATATATGGTAAGTATGGTAAAAACGAGCGCCTGGCCTTTAACCAGTTGGCCTCCTACACTTTCAAATTGTCATCGGACCTTGCCATTAACTACCCGGCATACCTAACGCCCAATTATGCAAAAATTGAGCAACTGATTAATAAAGGCCAAATACGCGATGCCA
>DASZPC010000282.1:0-9419 GCA_035550455.1 Chitinophagales bacterium
CTAGAAACCACTAATGAAAACTGGGAGGAAGCATTAAGCCGGTTTCAGGAGCAGCGCAAACCCAATGCCGATGCCATTGCCGACCTTGCCCTGCATAACTATATTGAGATGCGCGACCTGAGCGGCCGTGCCGATTTTCAACTGCGGCTGAAAATTGAAAAGCTGATAGCCGAAAAATTTCCGGAGCAGTTTCAAACCCATTACAGCATGGTTACCTTTAGTGAGCTTAGCTATGCCGAGGCCAAACGCCGGGGCGAGGAGCAAAACGATTTGCTGGATAAAATAATGGCCCTGCCGGGTATTGAAAACAACTGGCAAAGCCAGCAGGTGCTGGATATGGCCGCCACCTGGCTGGCTGCACACCAACCGCAGGGGAATGGCCACTAAACCAAGTATTCCTGCAAGTTATGCATTATCACTGGCAGAATATTGTTTTGTGCATTATAAAGCCTTTTCCTTTCTACTGCTTTCAGTATTTCTAACAATTCCTCTTTCATGGCAGGGGGGGCCTCATCAAAACTCATTTTTTTAAATTGCTCATCTGAGAGGTGTGGGAATTGCCTCGGCCTTTTAAATTCAACAAAGGTCCACCTGTTATTATTAACCAGCCATTCGCCCAATGCAATAAAATCCATCATTTGGCGGTAATTTTCCTGTTGTACAACCATGCTTATCCCAAGCACTTTTAAACTATCCAGGGTTCTTAAAAACTCAAGGTTTTTTATCAGCCGGTCCCACTTGCCCGGTGGCCTTACAATATCATAAACCCCGGCACTGGCCGCATCTATTGAAATATCAGTAGATAGCCTTAGATGATGAATACCCTTCATCTTATTATACATTTCTTCATCAAACAACTGGCCGTTGGTATGCAGGTGTATAGCCTTTATGCCAGGATATTTTTTAGAATCAAAATTTATTAAAAAATTACGGAATACCTGGCTCATAAAAGGATCGCCTACCCCGGTTAGTGCAATTGACTCTACCTGCGGCAGTAACTCGCGCTCCACGTATTCCTGTATATACTCTACTTTCTTCAACCGGTCACCGCGGTAATGGATGTAATCATTTCTGCATGAGGGGCAAAATAAATTGCAGGTTTGGTCATAGTTCAGGTTAACATGTAGCGGGGGGGCCTCTACCCACCCGGCCGGGCTTTCTGAGTGTGGAATAACATTAAAATTTTCAATACCGGCCTTAGCATCGCAAATACCCGGGCACCATTCCCAGTTACAGTATATTAAACTTCCATCAAACATGGAATCTCTGAATTTCTTTGCTGCATCGCCAAGCCAGATGTCATCCCATTTTTGTTTAAAAATATTACCCAACGGAAAGGCCACCCAATCGGGGCAGCATGCCGGCCATACATTGCCATTATCATCTATCGCTATTCTGCTAAAAGGGAGTTTACAAAATAATTTCATCTTTTATCCAGCTACAGAGTTTTAAGTATCAGGAAGAGGTTCTAATTTAAGCAAGTACCTTTAAATAATCCGGAACACCACCATTTGCTCTTGGTATTGTTTGCCGAAACTATCCTTACAAATATAAAAATAACCATGGTACCCTCCCCTCATTTTGGCGAAACCAACATTTTGGCCAGGGGTTGATACAGGGCTGTTAGGTTGTAGCACATTTTGCTAATTTCGCTATTATAAACAAAGCTGTCTGGAATAATTCCTGATAGTTCAAAAAAGATCGCCGCAACTAATAACCGCGCTTATAAAAAAGCGGTACAGCGTTATAAAAAAGCGGGCATCTAAACCCGATTGAAAATATGATGGATGCCGATGCAAATTCAGTTTCAAACAGGCCGCTGTGCTATGCCCCGTTTACTTCTTTATTGATTGATACCAATAAAGGGGTGCGGCCCTGCTGTAGTTGGCATGGCGAATACTTTGGCAACCTGCACACCGATAAATTATCCGATATCATCAACTCGAAATCATGGAAAGGCCTTCAAAATAAAATGTTGCAGCATGAATGGCACCCTGCCTGCCATAATTGTAAAGAGAGAGAACTTTATACCGGCACGAGTGTAAGGCTGGGCTTTCAGGAAAATGCGGCGAAATATGAAGTACTGGATAATCCGGCATTAATAGAAGTTGAGCTGAACAGTTCCAATATCTGTAATCTTGCCTGCATCCATTGCTCATCCGATTTCAGCAGTTCATGGATACCTTATGAAAAAAAACTGGCTGAGGATCAATTTGCTTCATCGCGTACAAAATTCTTACCTCAGCAATTTATTCAGGACCCCCCCAAAACCATTCAGGATTTTAAAGAGGTAGACTCTGCTGCCATAAAATTATTACGATTTAAGGGCGGGGAACCATTCATGAACAAAGAAGCTAAACAGTTGCTTCTTTTTTTGGATGAACAGGGAAGGTTACCAGATATAGAAGTGGAGATAATTACAAACGGTTCGGTAATTGATAAGGACTACCTGCCGCTGCTACAACGGTGCAAATCAGTTAAAACACATATCAGTATAGACGGGATCAATGAAATTCAGAAATATATACGTTTCGGCAACTCATCTACCGACAGGATTGAATCCTTTATAAGTTTTTTCAGCCAGTTGAACAACATACAAATGGAGCCGTTGGTGAGCGTTATGCCATATAATGTGTTCAGACTTCATCCAATTATTGAATGGTGGACTGCAATACATGCTTTATATCCTTCCCGGACAATTGCTAAAATGTCATTTAACCTGCTGGTAATGCAGCCTGAATATCTGAATGTGAATGTCCTTTCGGACGAAACGAGGGCGGCGCTGGTTAAAAAGCTAGAGTTGATAAATGATGCTGATATGAAGCATGTTATACAGGCCCTGCAGGCGCCTTATGCGGGCGCCTACTGGCATACAAGGTTTGTGCAATACACCCGGTTGATGAACGAATACCGCCGTATGAAGATTGAAGAAATTGTGCCCGAACTGGCACCAGAGCTTGTTTAGCGCAAACGTTGTCCTTGGTATATCCTAAATTCAGGTTCCATAGAATTGTATCGTCCTAAAATAAGGTTACAGGTTTTAGAACAAATCCTGATATAGTTTTATAGATAGTACCAGCATGGCTGGAAACTTCTTTTTTCCGGCCGTGTTCCCTATGCTGCGCAAGAGAGACACGGCTGGGAAGGAACAGGCGCAAAGCTTGTTACCCCTTTTTAACCCCGAAGAGGGAAGAGCCGGGCTAATTTCACATTAATGTGAAATTATAGTTGTTGTTTTTGTTGCAAAAGGCCTGTGCGGTGGTATATATTTGGCGATATGGATAAGCAAAAAGGTGGTTTTTGGGGCGAAAAAATGATTTTAAATTTTAATTTATGTAGATGATTGATTGCCAAGTGGTTATCTATTTATTTATCTAAAGTAGATAACTTGTTGAAAATGAATTGTTTAGGCGAAAAAAGTAGATGTTTTAGACGCAAGTAGAGGGAAAATTGCGTCTATTTTTGGGCAAAAGCACAAGGCCCTGTAACCGCGCCATCTTTTATTTCAATACCCATATCTTAACATACCCATCTAATCTCCCCCGCTTTCATTTAACAAAATAATTCACTAACATTAAGGTTACAAAGGGGCCTTGCCCCAAGGTTTATTGACAAGTAAAAACTGCTCATGAAAAAACTTTACACCCTCGTGGTTTTTTTAGTGGCGCTTAATTTTTCGCTCAGCGCCCAAAAGCCGCCTAACGGCACCCTTGACGACATTACCGATTTCAGCACCAAACTTACCGTCCCCTTTGTAATGCCCGATGGGGTGAAGCTGATGACGGATGTGTACCTGCCGCGCCTGCGCGATTCGATGCGCCTTTCGCTGGGCACCATTAATGTTTTAGGCTCATCGGTGGTAACCGATACGATTACCCTGCTGCATGTAGGCCAACAAATTTTGTATTACGACAGTATGAACGGCCAGCCCAACCCGAACCCGTACCAGTTGCCCACTATTTTTACACGCACGCCTTATGGGAAAGGCGATTTTGATGTGCTGGGCGGTATATTGCCTATGCTGGGTTATAATTATGTTTTGCAGGATATGCGCGGGCGCTATACCTCGGAGGGGGTTTATTTCCCGATGTATTCAGATAGCTGGAATAAAAATGCGTACCACAGCAGCGGCCACGTGCTTGATTACCTGCCGCCCAGCGACCCTAAGTTTTCGAACAAACACGAGGATGGCTATAACTCGATTAAAGATATTGAGAACCTGAGCATACCCGGCCTGTACGATGGTATGCCGCACACCAACGAAAAGCTGAACGATGGCAGTATTGGCATGTTTGGCGCATCGGCGCTTGGCAACACACAGTTGCAATTAGGCCTGGCGCACCATATACCCGATTCGATACCGCAGTTGAAATGCTTAATGCCTATTGTGGCCACCACCGAGCATTATATTTCAACCGGGTATAACAATGGCGTTTTTCGTCCCGGTATTGTAACCGGCTGGCTTAAGGGGCAGATTTTTAGCGGTACCGATGATGATTTAATACCGGTTGATTACGACCGGCAGAACTCCATCCACTCTTCAGCCGATTATGCACTGCCGCAAAGCGATTCGCTGAACGGTGTTTTAGTGGAGTACCAGCAAAACAAGTTTGATGCAGCCACCCTATCCATAGACCACTTTACCGCCCACCGGTATGTGTTGCCCGATGGCACGCTTAGCCCGGCAGGTTTTTACCCTAACTCGGCAGGCAGACCAGATATGGACGGCAGCGTGGCGCCTGTAAACCAATATGGCGAAACGGTTGATTCGCTGGGTAACCCTTACCCGCTTACCAGCCTTACTTACAACCGCTACCGCAATATGGATGTGCCGGTTTTCCACGTAACCGGTTGGTGGGATATATTTACCGAAGGCCAGATTAACACCATGAACTATACCATGGATAATATACCAGCCCCGAATAAAGACCTGCAAAAAATAATTATAGGCCCCTGGGCGCACCAAACCATTGCCAGCCGCACCACCGGCGACCGCACTTACCCTAACAACGTAACCGACCTTACGAAAATTGATATTACCAATGTTAGCTTAAGCAATGTGCCGTTGAACCAAATCCTTTCATCGGACCTGATTACGTGGTTCCGCTTTAACCTGAATTATAATACCGACCGGTATGTGGGCGAGCCGAAGTTTATTATCCGCGAAGACCACGAATGGCAGTTGCTGGGTGTGGCTAACCTGTTTGGCGGCAACGATAGTATTTTTGTGCGCGTTCCATCGCAGGATTACATTGTTCCGTTTATTGACATGATGAATTACCTGGCCGGTTACCAGGGCCTGAATGGTATACAGGTGGAACTGAAGATACCTGCCATAAGCCAGGATTTTACCACCTACGAAAGCCTGCCGAACAACGGGCCAATATTACCTTCGTTTAATGGCGGCACTATACAAACCATACCCTATAAGGATTTTACCGCTACGCCTAACGTACGTTATTACGTGGCCGGCCCTGACTCGGCGGCGGATGCCGCAGCCGGTTATCCAAACAATGCCAATGTAGGTAACTATTGGAACTCGTGCGACAGGTTCCCGCCATCGCAACATATACAGTGGCAGAAAATGTATTTGCACCAGGACGGCTCTTTCAACTTTGCAGCGCCCACACAGGACGAAGGGTACGATATGTATGTTGATGACCCTGATGACCCGATTTTGACCGTAGGCGGCAGCAATATGATTGACCACTCGCCGGATGGCACACGCAATACACAGGGGCAAATGGAAATGACCGACCCCACCAACGACCCTTATACCATGGACCGTTCAGGTGTTATACAATTTAACAGTGACCCGATACTGGATTCGTTCAGCATTGCCGGGTTACCGGTTTGTACATTGTATGCCAAAACCAACCCCGGAGGCGTAAGCGATGGCCCTACAGATACCGATTGGGATATGCGCATTTGCGACGTATGGCCCGATGGCCGCGTGTATTTTGTACAGGAAGGCATTGTAAATGCCCGCGCCCGCGAATGGGCCCGCGCCCTGGTTGACTCGATGGGCGTGCCCGGTGCAGCTACTTATGCCAACGGTGTTGAAGACCCGAACGACAAAAACGTTGCTTACTCTAACATTAATATCGGGCAGATTTATGAATATGTGTTTAAGATGTTGCCCATTGCTTATTCGTGGGGCGCCGGCCACCGGATACGCGTGTTGATTAACTCAACCAACTATACCAAATACCAGCCTAACCCCAATTTGCCTTTAAATGACGGCGAGTTTTTCCGCCGCAACCCCGGCGATGGGCAGTCGTATATTTTTCAGGGCGAGCAAATGTTTCCGCGGGTAGCGGTACAGCGGGTACACTTTTCGCCGGAAAACCCGACCAATATTATGTTCCCGGTTTACAACAAAGACTACACATATACAGCAGTGAACCAACCGGTGAAACCCGAATTTGATGTGAATGTTTTCCCGAACCCGGCACATGAAAAAGTGCAGGTTTTCTCAAACATGCCGGGCCAGCACCAGGTTGATATTACCGATATAACCGGCCGCGTGGTACTTACCGGCAGGTTTGATGATAATATTATATTCAATACCCAGGGCCTTGGCAAGGGGCTTTACTTTGCTACAGTTTCAGATATAAACAGCCCCTCGAAAAGGATAACCAAAAAATTTGTAGTGGAGTAGTTGCGCTTACTGCCATTACCCATTAACTTACACAGGGCGCAGCATAATCACTGCGCCCTGTTTCATAACCCAAACCAGGTGGCACAAAAATTGTGCAGGAAGGATATATTTGAACCGCTGACCATAACGAATAGTGACGATTGACTTTTAACTGAGTGCATGGCTTTGAAATTTTTACAGGTTTTCAGGGTTAAAAACTGGTGGCAATATAAATTGCCCCCGCTGGTGGCTGTTTTTTTTATGGGGGCTATTGTTACGGCCCATATTTCTGTACAAAGTTTAGGCTGGAAACTTGGCGGCCTTTTTATATGGATGATAGCCAACGCGGCTTTTGGCTATTTTTTAAACGACTGGACCGATATTGAAGAGGATGCCCGGGCGGGCAAAACCAACTGGGCGCCCAAAGTGCCTGTGTTTTTGCGCTGGGTAATTGTGCTGGCACTGGTAGCCCTTTCGGTAACCATACAGGCGGTATTAAACGGGCTATTATCGCTGCCTTCGGTACTCAACCTGTTCCACCTCTTTTTCTTTATTGCCTATTCAGTAAAGCCCATCAGATTTAAGGAGCGTTTTTTACTGGGCCCCATGTGCGATGCCTTTTATGCTCACCTGCTGCCCACCTTAATTGTGCTGTGTACTGTGCTGGAACCACAAAACCCGCTTTACGGCCGCCTGGTTTTACTATTGGCAGTTTGGCAGGCGGTAGAGGGCATACGCAATATTTTATTGCACCATGTAATAGAGCGCGAAAAAGACATGCTGTCGGGCACAAATAACATGGCGCTGCGCTTTGGGGTAAGCCGCCTGTTGTTTTATGTAAATTATTTGCTGGCCCCGGCCGAGGCGGTTTTGCTGGCCTTGCTTTTATTTTCAGTTGGCCCTATGCTGCTTTATATAAGTGCGGCAGGTTTTGTAACGGTGTGGGCCTTGCGCATTTTGTTGCGCATAAGCGCCGGTGTGCCCTGGAACGAGTTTAACACCGAGAACATAACCCTGCTGCTGCTCAACAATACTTACGAGCAATTATTGCCGGTAATTGCCATAGTGCTTTACCTGCACCTTAACCATACGCAGCCTTTGATTATTGCCGGGGTAATAGTTGCATACTCTTTGCTTTTTCCGGCCTTTGCCATAAAAGTGGTGGGCGATATTTTAAAAGGCTTATACTGGACTATACGGCGTGCTGCACTTTTCATAGTATCAACCCTTTACTGGAACTCGCGCAGGTGGGCTATCAGTTTTTTTTGGTGGGTGCGTAACACGGTGGTAAAGGCTTTCTGGTGGGTACGCAAAACAACAGTTGCAGCTTACTGGAAAATTGTTTCTCTTTACTGGCGTATTGTTAACTTTTACTGGAAAATGTACAGGGCTTACTGGAAATACCAACACGAGAAGAACCCCAAGCTACGCTATTCTTTTTGCACAATTACCACGCACCACCATTTATATAAGGTGCTGGCCCTGTACCATTCATTGATGAAGTTAAGTTCGAAGGTACACCTGCACGTATTGGTTACCGATGGCGTGGTAGAGAACCCTGAACAGTACGATGACAACCTTCATTTCCATTATCTCGATAACCTGGCCGATATTAAATACGCTAAAGAAATACTGGAAAAATATGCCGATGATAAAGACCGCATACGCTGGTGCATGAAGCCTATTTTGATTCAGCACCTGATTAAAAATAAAATGGCCGATAGCGTTATCTACCTGGATAACGATATCTACTTTTTTAATGACTTTATTTTCCTTTTCGATTATGTAAGCCATTGCGGGGTTTGGCTTACGCCACATTGGCGCTGCATGGATCCATTTGTGGATGAGCAGGTGTTTAACGACAGCTTTACTGATGGTATGTTTAACGCCGGCTTTATTGGCGCCAGTGGAACCTCGGGCGAAATACTGGAATGGTGGGCAAAAGTTTGTTCGTTTAAATGCGAAAAGAACCGCCCTTACGGTTATTGGGACGACCAAAAATACCTTGACATGCTACCGGTGCGTTTCCCGAACGTTGGTATTGTAAGGCACCAGGGCTGTAACGTAGCCATTTGGAATAAGCGCGATTGCAACCGCACAAAGCGCGGTGATGAAGTTTATATCAATAACCAGTTTCCGGTGGTTTTTATTCACTTTACGAATGATACTATTGAAGATATACGCAACAATAAATACGGCGGCGACCCGCTGTTGAAACCACATTTGGAAGAATACCTGCAAAGTGTTGAGCAATTTAAAAAGCAATTGCAGGAAGTTGGCGCATTAAGCGCCACCGGTGCTTAATAATATTAACCCGGTTATTTTTTCAATCCTATTTCCCTTAACCTTTCATCCAGGTACTCGCCAGCCGAAGTTGGCGCATAAGCCAGCGGGTGTTTTTCAGTAATGCACGAAGGCAAACAATCCAGCCGCATTTCGCTGCGCGGGTGAAGGAAGAAAGGAATAGAAAAACGGGAAGTGCCCCATTTTTCGCGGGGCGGGTTTACCACCCGGTGTGTGGTTGATTTTAGCTTGTTATTGGTAAGGCGTTGCAGCATATCGCCCACATTTACCACTATACAGCCCTCTGGGGCGGTAATGTCCATCCACACATTTTGCTTGTTCAGCAATTGTAAACCCTCGGCGCTGGCGCCTACCAGTAAAGTAATCAGGTTTATATCCTCGTGCTGCTCGGCACGGATGGCATTTTCAGGTTCTTGCGTTATAGGCGGATAATGTATGGCACGCAAAATGGAATTGCCGTTGTGTATATGTTTAT
>DASZPC010000283.1:0-1518 GCA_035550455.1 Chitinophagales bacterium
GATACAATAAGTATATCCGACGGAACAGAAATAGGCAACACAAATGTTCCATTGGCTGTTGTAATACCTGTTGCCTTGCTGTACTTAAGTTGCACCGTTGCGTTTGCAAGCGGTGTATTGTTTAAAGAATCGTACACAACACCCTTAAGGGGTATTATGGTTTGCGGCGTTTGCGCATGTAGAAGCATGCTGCAAACCACCAGTATAAAAAGCAATTTTGTTTTCAACATCATAAAAATATTTTTGGTTTACATGTTTGTAATTAGAAGTAGTGGTGCTTATTCTGCCGTTTGCGTAAGCACAAAAAAATCCATGGTTTTGTTTTGCTGTATAAGCAGCAGTCCCTGTTTTTTTAAAGCATTGTTTAATGCATCTACATCTGTAAGCTTTACCGGCAGTTGCAGGTTGACGTTTTGTGTATACGCGGTTTCGTTTATTACAGGCAGCGGCAGCAACTGATCTAATCTTTCTGTCAATACCGATAGTGGCTGATTTATAATAACGCGGGGTATGTTTATACTGTCAGAAAGTGTATTTCCCGGTTCTCCCTTTCCTTTTACTATTAACGAAGAGTCCAACACTGTTAACACATAACAAGGTGAGCTGCGTTTTTCTATACTGCCTTTTATTTTAAAGAAGGCAAACAGATCACTTTGCATGCGTTGCTGAAAGCAGGCATAAGATGCAGGTGGCATAATGAGTTCGTAGCAATACGCCTTTGCATATTTTAAAGAATCCCAGTTATGCAGCAGTGTAAAATCATCTGCGCCGGGTATGTTTAAAATAACCCTGTTATTGGGCCACATATCCACGGGTAAATAAGCGTGTTTAAAAAGCGAGAGTGCACTTACATTAATCGAAAAGAATTTTTCTACTTTATCATTAACCGCATCACCATCAAAACCCGTGGTAGTGCCATAGATCGCTTCATTATAACCGGTAAGTAAAGAACGGCAAAGCAGCTTAGTGGTATCGCCTGCTGCAAGACTTAAGTATGGCGGTTGTAAATCGGTATAGTCTGTTTGTGTAACATGGTGATTAAAGGCAACCGTTTTACCGTTGAGCAGTTGGCTGATGTTGGCAGCATTTAATTCATCTGCATCGGCCGCGGCTATGTAATTGCCACTCTTATCTATCACTATGTAATATGGAATAAAGACGTGCGGAAACAGTTTATACAATGCCACATCGTTTACCACGCAGGGAAAGGTGAAGCCGCCGTTTGTTCTTTGCTTATAACCTTTAATAAATGCCTGCACACCTTGCTTTGTATCTGTAGTGGCTGTGCAACTTACAGCCAGTATGCAAAGCTGTTTTCCAAACTGCTGCTGTAAAGAATCTAAGGCTGCAAAATGGTGGATGCAGGCGCCGCATTTGGTACCCCAGAAATCGAGTATAATAAGCCTGCCTTTAAAATCTGCAACCTTAGCCTGTGGCGCAGCATAATTAACCATGTTAAGTGTAAGGTTGGGCAGTTTGCCGTTTAAGGGTAAGGGCTCAAGTGTATTTTGTGCATGC
>DASZPC010000284.1:0-4328 GCA_035550455.1 Chitinophagales bacterium
GGCCGCACATATCATTTAAAAGCGCTATAGCGGTTTCAATGTTCTGTTTTTTGTTGCCGAGGTTTGAACCCAAAAGGAGGAAAGCTATGGCCATCGGCGGCAAATTAAAGGCAATAAACAATTTTTAGAAACTTAATGAATATGGGTATTATTGCAACAGTTTAAAATTTAAGGGTTTTACATTCGTTTCAGCTCTATAATTCAACGCAAAAACATATTTATATGCTCCAGTTCTTAAAGTTCGTTTTAGCCACCATTGTAGGTGTGGCGCTGTTTTTTATTATCTCTTTTTTCATAATAGTGGGTGTTGCAGCCTCTGCTACTAAAGACAAAGTAGCCGATGTAAAACCAAATTCGGTACTTAAGCTGGATTTGAATTACACTATTCACGAAAAATCAACCGATAACCCGTTTGCTTCATTGGGTTTGGGTAATTCTAAATTGAAAAAATCAGTTGGCTTAACTGAACTGGGCGAGTGTATTAAAAAGGCCAAAACCGATGATAATATAAAAGGTATATACCTGGATCTTGGACTGAATGAAAACGGCTTTGCTACGCTTGATGTGCTACGGCAGGACCTGATTGATTTCCGCAAATCGGGCAAATTTGTGTATGCCTATGGCGAGGTTATAAGTCAGAAGGCCTATTACCTGGCAACCGCTGCCGACCAGATTTACCTGAACCCAAGCGGTGGTATGGAACTAAAAGGTTTTGGCCGCGAAATAACATACTACAAGGACATGTTTGATAAGCTTGGTATACAAGTACAAGATTTTCATTGTGGGGCATTTAAAAGCGCTATTGAGCCTTTTATCCGCGACAATATGAGCGAGCCTAACCGGAAACAGCTAATGAGCATTTACGGCGATGTTTACAGCTATTTTCTCAGCAATATTTCAGAAGCCCGGAAAATTGACACTGCCCGGTTAAACGATATTGTTAATAATCTGCTGGCTGAAACACCCGAAAAGGATAAAGAATTGAAACTGATTGATGACAATATTTATTATGATCAGGTATTGGATAAAATGAAAGAAAAAGTAGGTGTTGACAAGAAGAAAGACCTTGAGTTTATAGATGCGGCTAAATATGCCACAACACTTGAAAGGGATCTGAAACCCGAAAGTAAAATAGCCGTTATTTATGCCGATGGCGAAATTGTTGATGGTGAGGGTAAAGATGGTGAAGTGGGAGGCGAGGCGTTTGCCAAAATAATACGGAAAGTACGAAACGACGATAAGGTAAAGGCTATCGTACTTCGGGTAAACTCACCGGGTGGCAGCGCCCTGGCCAGTGATGTTATCTGGCGCGAGTTGGTATTGGCAAAAAAACAAAAACCGCTGGTTGTGTCCTATGGCGATGTAGCTGCTTCGGGCGGGTATTTTATTTCCTGTCTTGCCGATACCATTTTTGCAGAGCCAACAACTATTACGGGCTCCATTGGCGTGTTTGGCCTGGTGCCGAATGCCAAGAAGCTTTTCAATGATAAAATGGGCATTACTTTCGACCAGGTAAAGGTTACCAAACATGGGGTGTTAGGTGGTATTACCAGCCCACTTGATGCCGAAGAATCTGCCTTTGCCCAACGCAATGTGGAGAAAACTTACCGCGAGTTTAAAGAGCGTGTAGCAGAAGGCCGTAAGCGCGATACAGCCTACATAGAAACTATTGCCCAGGGCCATGTTTACACTGGTCGCCAGGGTTTGGCTATTGGCCTGGTTGATAAAATGGGGGGGCTTAACGATGCCATAGCCTGCGCCGCCCGTGAAGCAAACCTTTCTAACTACCGCATAAAGGAATACCCTGTTGAAAAAACCTTTCAGGAAAAACTTGCCGAAAGTTTCGAAGATGCCAAGGCAAACTACATGAAAGAACAATTAGGCGATCAATACGAGCTATACAAAACAATTCAATACGTAAAAAATGCCAAAGGTGTTCAGGCCCGCATGATGTACAACCTCGGTTTTTGATTTCTTTTCAATACTTATGCGAAGGCCCCTTTTGGGGCCTTTTTTTATTTCTATACTTTTAAAACCTCCTTCCACACTTATTTCTTATTTGTGTTCATTACGTAACTATTGAGTTATGTAAATATTTAGTTGGCTGATAACCAACTGGTATCGGCGGTGCCTATTTGTTATATTTGTATGAACTGAATGTTTCTTTTGGGTTATTGTCTATGAAAATGAGAATAACGTTCATCTCCGTTTTTTTAATGTTTCTGACAGGGTTTTTGCCTGCTCAGCAACAGGTAACTGTTATAAGCCGTTGCGGTGGCATTGAAACACTCACCATTCCTTCAATTATTGATAATGACCACGATGGTATGGACGACCGCCTGGAGCAGAAACTGCTCAATACTTTTATGCCCACCATTATTCAGTTTAGTGATGAAAGTTGTCCGGGCCCTGCTCTTGACGGGAGCGGCGATTCAAACCTGATAGCTTGCCATATTTATCCTTTGCCACAACAATATACCCGAAGTGCCAGCCTCGATTCGGTATTAAACCATCCGGTAGCTATGGTTCCGGCACATGGGCTGATAGCCGGCTTGATTTGGTACAATCCAACTATAATAGTTAACTGTGCTGTTTTATACGGGCAGGACTGCGGGCTTTTGGGCCATACGGCCGATGTGGAAGGTTTTGCCTTTTCGCTGAAATATACCGGCCCCGATACAGCAACCGGTTGGATGTACGATACGGTTATGCAACATTGGCGAGGCGATGTAATTCAAACCACCAGCCACGCTGCTACTGCCTGCCAGCAAATTGAAACTAAACCGTATAAAAGCTCATTGCACCCCGATGGCGTAGATAGTGTATTAGCCTCGCCCGATAAGCATGGTAATTATTTGACTATTGGCGGGTGTGGCCAGTCAATAATTTGTAACCCTGGCTGTGGTGCTGCCCAAAGCAAAAAGGCGGTAAGGCCTGTAAATCTGGGCGAGCCCGATTACCCGCTTGTAACTAATTTAGGTACGTTTTATCCGGCTTATGCAGGCGAAAACCCCTGGGGCTCGTCAAATTTTTTGGCAGCTGAAGGTGGTAATGCTGGTACCATTATTGATAAAATGGTTAAACCGCTTACTTCAGATTTTGTGCAGGGCACAACCCTGCAAGCAGGTCAGATATGCCAATTATATTCCCAATGTTATGGTACACCGGGCGCCAACCTGAATGTCGATATTTGTAATGGCTCCAGTTATACATTCTTTGGCCAGCCTTTGTCAATGGCTGGGACCTATACACATGTGGCTACCGATGTTTACGGCTGCGACAGCACGGTTGTATTGAATTTAAGAATAGGGGAGCCAGATACATTTGTTTACAGTGTTGCTGTATGCGCAGGCCAAACATATAGTTTTGAGGGTCTTACCCTTACGCATAGCGGCACTTACTTTGGTTTATATAACAGCAGCTATGGTTGCGATAGCACGGTTATCCTGTATTTTACAGTGTATCAGCCTTCATCTTCCGGTTATAGCGATTCGGTATGCCATGGGGGAAGTTATAATTTTAATGGACTAGTAATTCAAAACCCTGGTACTTATGTTGATACTCTTTCTACTATTCATGGCTGCGATAGTGTTGTTACGCTGCATTTATTAGTAATGGCCCCCCGGCATTATAACAGTTATGTTGAAACATGCGCAGGTACCCCATTTTCCTTTGGTGGCAGGCAAATTACCACCGATGGGGTTTATGTGGATACATTAACCGGTTATAGCGGTTGCGACAGCATTGTATCTTTAACGCTGCACTTTAATGCCCTGCCCCAGGTAACCTGGGGTGGAGTAGCCGATAGTGTTATTACCGGCTCATCGGTGGTATTAACTGGTGGCCAACCTGCAGGTGGGGTGTACTATGGCGATGGTGTGGCGGGCAATATTTTTTATGCCGATTCAGCAGGTTTGGGGGCGCATACAATTACTTATTGGTACACAGATTCTTCAGGTTGTTCAGATTCAGCCCTCCATACAAATTATGTTATGCCTACAGGCGTAAATGAATATGCTGTTGCAAACGCAGTTAATCTTTATCCAAATCCTGCGGGCGAGTTTCTAATGCTGGAAGGTGATTTTCTCAGAACTGTTACTGGCGGCCCTCTGATATACAACGCTGAGGGCAGGCTAATGCCATTCACTTATACCCATACCGGCGGTAAATGGAATTTAAATATCAGTAACCTGCCCGCTGGGGCGTATTCTGTGCAATTGCACGCCGGAGGCGTTTTAATTGCCAAAAAATTCCTAAAAACAGATTGATATTTACTTGTTTACAACCTCCAATTTTCATGCTTAAACTGTGCCTTTATTTCAGTATAT
>DASZPC010000285.1:0-6744 GCA_035550455.1 Chitinophagales bacterium
GTGCTTTTTTAGCTTAAACACATGTTCGGTGTAAAGCGTAAAAGTGTTGAGTTTATACGATGCCATACGCCTTATTTCTTCTTTCAGAAAATCCATGGTAGGTATGGGGCCGCGGCTGATATCGTCCTGCCAGCCGCGCATGGCCATATCCGGCTTATCGTAAATTATTAAACAAGGTACAGAACCGTTTTTGGCATTGGCATTTATTAGTTGCAGAAGGGTTTGAACGCCATAGAAAACACCAGCGCTTTGATTGGCTATAATGGTAATACCCTTTGGCTTTATCAGCAATAGGTAACCTTCGTTACCAAGGGCAAAGGGCGACTTGATTTTTTCGGATTTAATAAAGCGGACGTAGTTGAAGCTATCCACCTGCAGCAGGTTAATTTTATGGGCGCCCACAGCTTTTGCGGGATATTTATTGAATTTCTTCTCAATCGCTTCCTGTAATTGGTTTACAATAAAGGAATCAGCGTTAGAAATATGGATAGCGTATGGCTTCGCGAAGTTGAAATAACCTTTTAGCCGGTCTGTTTTTTTCGGCGTGGGGATGAGGTACAGGGAACCTTCGGCTGCTGATAAACCGGCGCATGAAATAAGGAGAAGAAATATGACAACGAAAAACCTCATGGGGTAAAGTTAATCCAAGCCCTGCTTGGTTTTAGTGTTGGCTGGTTATTCTTTTTTCAAAACACAAGCTATTCACTACTCCGGCGTACTGGCCATAGTTGGGGATTAAGTGGTAACCACATTTTTTATAGAAACCAACTGCTTCGGTTTGGCGTTTGCCGGTTTCGAGCACACATCTTTCATAGCCCAGTTCAACTGCCCATTTTTCTAATTCTTTCAATACTTCAACGGCTATTCCCTTACTGCGTTCGGCAGGCAGGGTAAACATCCTTTTTACCTCCATAGCTGTTTTATCAAAAGGCTTTACAGCGCCACATCCCACAGGCTTATTCTTTATATAAGCCACCACAACATGATTGAGGTTTTCAATATTGTTAAACTGGTTATAAAAAGCATGTTCATCACCGTCCTTCTCGGCCAGGTAGGCATCTAAAAGCCTTACCAGTTCTACAAAATCTTTATTGGCTGAAGTGGTTTGCTGTAAGCGAATCATATTGTTTTTTCAAGTGTAATAATACAAAAAGGCCACCGGTTAAAGTGGCCTTTGAATAGGTAAGTTGTTGCAGGAAATACTTATTCCGCTTTTATAAAGCGCCTGGTAATCATAACACCTCCACTATGCATTGTAATGAAATAAACCCCTTGCGAAAGTGAAGATACATCCAGGCTAAATTCATTATTACCGGCATTCAGGTTCAAGTTTTGCGAGATAATTTTATCGCCAAGCAGGTTAGTAATTTCTATTCCACAATTACCGATAGCTGTGGCAGTAGTTATGTGAAGGCTTAATTGCTGTTTAGCCGGGTTAGGATAAAGGCTTATGTTGCCAAATGTGCCAGCATTATCAATACCGGTGGTTTGTACCGTTACCGTTTGTGTAACTGTGTCGGTGCAAGTGCCGTTTGACTCAATTAGCTGAACGGTATAAGTGCCAGAGCCACTGTACATGTGTGAGGGCGATTGTTGTGTTGAAGTGCCTCCATCGCCGAAATTCCAGGTGTAATCAGTTGCAGAAGTGTTGGAAGGGCTAAAACTTACATCGGCTCCATTAGCAGTAGTGGTGAAAGAACCAGTGCCGGTTCCTAATACATTCACAACTACGGGCACCCTGTCGGTAACACAAGGGCCTTGCTGTAATTGCCAATTGTAGAAAAAGTAGAAATAACCGGCAGTACCGGCATCGCTGTTGGTAAGCACCACTGAACCATCGGTAGAGGTATACGGGTAGTTTGCGCCTGAGCTGTTTCGGTAAAGGTTAATGGTGCCGCTTATTGCCAGTTCAAGCTCTTCCTCGGCAGGTATTGGCATATTAAGGGTAATAGTGCTGTGGCCGGTAGGAATGTTTACATGTACCGAGTCGAGCATGTGCCCGTTTGAATCCTGTAGCTGGATAATGCGTGTACCGGCACTTTGTGCATAAACATCAACAGTTTGCAGGGTTTGGGGGATAGAGCAATTAAAAATTACTGCATGTTGGTTTGTATTGGTAAAATACCCACCGTTGCCTAGGGAATTACTGGCGGGCCCCACTGCATTAACCGGGGCAGCAATGGTTGATGAAACATAATAGGTGGTATTTGTATTAAGTGCCGGGGTAGTATAGGACGATCCAATAGCAACAGGGCTGCCACCGGTTGGTGTTGAATACCAGGTTTGAAAACCATTTCCGGTTGCGGTAAGCGAGGCAGTTTGGCCGGGGCAAATGCTGGCGCCGGGCGAAACAGGCGTTTGGTTATTAATGTGTACTACTGAGGTTTGAACTAATGAATCCGTACTACAGCCATTTAAGGCAACCAGCTTAACTGTATAATTGCCATAGGTATTATAAATATGCAAAGGTATGGAAGATGTATCGGTGGCGCCATCGCCAAAATACCACATATAGCTGGTGGCATTTGAACTGGTGTTACCAAAAGCAATAGCTGCCGGTACTGAGCAGGTTGCAGTGGCATTAACCGAAAAGGCAGCAACCGGTGAAGAAGTTATGCCAACAGATACTGTGGCAGTGCCGGTAACACCCGCACTATCAACCGTAACCGTGTAAATGGTATTGCCTGTAGGGGTAACGGTGGTGGTAGCGCACGAGGCACAAGTTAAGCCTGTTGTGGGGGTCCAACTGTAGGTAGCCCCTGACGGGCCCTGTGCTGATATAGTAGTGCTGCCACCGGGACAAACCGAGGCTTTTATAGCGGTAGCAATTACATTGATAGGTGACAGTGGTTCGATACCTATAAGTGCCGCTTCATTATCAGTGAAGTTATAGGGAGAAGCATTAAGGTTAGTAACTGCAAAATAGCCGTTATCAGATCCGCTCCAACCCCAGTTCATGTGCAATTGGTTACTGGAGTTATAACCATCGCAAACCCAGGTATGGCCGCCGCCGCCATTGACATCGTCGCCTTCATACTGAATGACACGGCCCGCATCCAAATCGCCCTGCATAAGGCTCATCCAGTTAGCAGAGCTATAATGCGACATTACTACTCCCTGTATAGTGTTGGGGTTGTACGAAAAGTAGTTTATATACGAATACTGCGCGCAAGGTTGATTGTTCCCTGCCTCGGATTGAAGTACCCATGCACCGCTGCCCCCTTCGTTGTCATCGCCATAATCCATTTCAACACTAACGCCGCAGTGGTACATCAGTGTATCAACTGAAGTGCCGGCTGCATGAACATTGGCAGGCATATTTGTCCAACGGTAAATGGTTGAAGCGAAATCGGCAGAAAGAGTGCCATAGTTACTGGAAAAATAGGGTGGGGCATCGGTATACGAATGGCTACCTTTTCCTTGCGCCGGGTAAGACCAGTATTTCATTATCTGCGCCATAGCCGTTGCCACGCAACCGGTAACAGTACGTTGTTGGTCAGTATTGTTATACGGGCAAAGGGCATTGTAATAGGGCTCCTGGTCCCATGTGGTGGTCAAAAGCGGGCCTACGCTTCCTGCGCGTGTTGCATTGGGGTTGTGCCCTTCGGTATAGCTTGTCCAGAGGTTTGAAATACGGGCATCTGCGGCCATACGCTCGTGCTGGGTCCATTGTATTTTTTGTTGTGTTGTTTTTATCCAGCTATTAACGGCCCTTTTCTGGAAATCGGTATTGAAGAAGCCTTCATTTGAATAGGCCAGTACGGGTATTACGTTGTCATAGCCGGAAACAATAACAAAGCCCGGCCCCGGGGTAACATCAAAAACATAAAAATCAACACTGTTGTCAGGCTCGGTAGCTGTATATTTTAGCGTGGCTGACAATGTGCCCTGTATATTTGCGGGGCTTTGCAGCTTGAAATAGTTTATCGCAATGTTTTGGGCGTTTTGTACGCTTACCTGCCCTGCGCGTGCAAAACCGGCAAGCAGCATAGTTGCCACCGTTAGAAGTACAATTTTGTTTTTCATTTAAATTGGTTATCGCTGATTTTAAAAAAAAACTATTTAGAACCGATTAACCGGCTAGTAAACATAACCATAAATTTTTTCGCCCCGATTTAGTGGTCCTTTCCGGAGGGGATTCCGGTAGGCAGTTAAACCTTTGTTTTGTTATCAATTGGTTTTTATCAACCTTTTGGTAACAGAATCTTTGCCGTGTTGCAGGGTGATTGTATATACACCAGCCGCGAGGCCGGTAACATCTATATTGATTGTATTGACACCTTCATGCAGATTCGCATCGTTCAAAATAGCAGGCCTGCCCAATATGTCGCGTATAGTTAGGGTACAATTAAGTAAATCTATCCCCGAGTGGATTTCAACAGTCATATTATCGTGCGTAGGGTTAGGGAAGATGTTGAATCCTTTGAAATCTCCTGTAGCATCAATGCCCAGTGTTTCAGTATTAACCGAACGGATAATTGTATCTGTACAATTGCCATTACTTATAATTAATTGCACGCTGTAACTATTAGCCGCGCTATATGTATGACTTGGGTTTACTTCATTTGAAGATGTGCCATCGCCGAAACTCCATTCGTAGCTGGATGCGTTAGTATCAACGGGTGTAAATTGAACTGTTGTGCCGCTACCGGTTGCAGTAAAGTTTACATCTCCATTACCAAGCACAAACACATGCACCGGTGTGCGCGATGTAACACAGGCAGGTTGCTGTAATTTCCAATTATAAAAAAAGTTATAGGCCGAGGTGGATGCAGGCGTATTACCGGTAATGCTTACGCTGTGGTCAGTAGAGTTATAAGGGAAATTGCCTCCGCTGGTGTTTCGGTCTAAAAACTGAAAGCCACTAACCACCAGTTGCAGCCCGGTTGCCACAGGAACATCAAAGTTTAGCGATATTGTTTTATGCCCGTTCGCAATATTTACCATAACGGAATCAAGCAGATTGTTGTTGGCATCCAGCAACTCAATAACCCTTACTCCTGCACTATCGGAATATACATCTACACTGGTTAATATTTGTTCGGTTGTACAATTAAATATAAGCCCATGTTTGCTGGTGTGGGTATAATAAGCAGCTGCACCTATGTTATACAGTGTAGGCCCAACAGAATTAACAGGGGTAGAAATGGTTGACTGCACATAATAGGTGGTGCTGGCCGAAAGATTCGGTGTATAATAAACATTGCCGGTTGTTAACAGGTTGCCATTTGTTGCTGCGGTATACCAACCTATGGTTCCGGTAGAACTGTTGGCCGAAAGGATGGTTGATTCGCCGGCGCAGATATTCTGGTCGGCAGCTACGGGGCCGTTGTTGGCAATAACTACAGCCTGCGATTTAATAATACTGTCCTGGCCACATTGGTTGGTGGCAATCAGTTTAACTGTGTAGGCGCCATAAGCATTGTAGCTATGTGAGGGGCTTTCGGTGGTGCTGGTTGTGCCATCACCAAAATCCCATAAATAGCTGCCAGCATGTGTACTGGTATTGGTAAATACTGCATCCTGCGGCAGGTTGCACCCTGTAGTGGTACGGAATGTAAAGTTTGGCGTAACCTTTTGCGCTATGACAACTGCTACTGATTTTGTAACCTGCGAACTTCCGTTGTCAATAGTAACTGTGTATAAAGTTGAAGATGCGGGGCTTGCTACAGTAGTTGCGCAGGTACTGCAAGAAAGCCCTGCGGTTGGCGACCATGAATAAGTAGCACCGGTTGGGCCCGTTGCTGTTAAGGTGCTGCTTGTTCCAGGGCAAATAATGGAGGACGAAGCAGCGACAGAAGCAGAAAATGGATAAACAGGTTGTATGCCTATCAGGGCAGCTTCGTTCTGGCTAAAGTTGGCGCCATCTGCATTGAGGTTGCTTGTTGAAAAATACCCGTTATCAGCACCTCCCCAGCCCCAGTTCATGTGCAACAGGTCGTTAATATCATAGCCATCGCAAACCCATGTGTGGCCGCCTTGTGTTGGGTCATCGCCCTCGTACTGAATAACCCTTCCTGCATTAATTTCTCCTTCCATTAGTGCCAGCCAGTTGGCATCTGTGTACTGCGATTTTCTCACTCCTTGTATAGTGGTGCCATCATAGGAGAAATAGTTAACATAGGCATATTGCGAACAAGGGTTACCGTTTCCAACTTCGCTTTGAAGAACATAAGCCCCGCTGCCGCCCTGGACATCGGTACCGTAATCCATAGCTACGCTAACTCCGCATTGGTACATTAAAGTGTCTACTGAATTGTTAGTGTTATATATAGCATTCGGCATGTTATTCCATAAATAGTAGGTAGTGCCAAAGTTGGCGCTTTGGGTACCAAAATTATTTGAGTAGAGAGGTGGGGCATCATTATAAGAGTAAGAGCCTGTACCTTTGGCGGGGTAGGACCAGTATTTCATTATCTGCGCCATAGCCGTGGCTACGCATCCGGTTACAGTCTGCGCGGAGGTTGATCCATCCACGGGGCATAAAGCATTATAATAAGGTTCCTGGTTCCATGCGGTGGTTAATAAAGGGCCTACTGCAGCAGCAGCCCTGGCAGAAATGGGGTTAACCCCTTCAGTGTAATCGTTCCACAGTGTTTGAATATGACTTGTTGCTGTTATATTATTTTGTATGGCGTGATAGATGGATGCACTGGCGTGCTTCATCCAGTCGCTAACCCCTACATTACTGGCATTGGCATTAAACCACGATTCAAGCGAATAAGCCAGAACCGGTGTTGAATT
>DASZPC010000286.1:0-2150 GCA_035550455.1 Chitinophagales bacterium
ATACGCGAATCTACAAGTACAGCTACATACTGCAACTGTTCACGTTTTATCAGATAGTTGCGTATCATCTTATCCCATTTCTCGCGTTGCACCTTTGATACCTTGGCGAAACTATAGCCGGGTAAATCAACCATATGGAAGCGCCCATTAATATCGAAGTAATTAATGGTTTGCGTTTTACCTGGCGTAACCGATACTTTAGAGAGTTTTTTCCGGCCGGTGAGATAATTAACCAAAGAAGATTTACCAACGTTGGAACGGCCTATAAAAGCAAACTCAGGTATGTTTGCTTTGGGGCAGGCAGCCACGTCCACATAGCTGGCTTTATATTCGGCAGTTTTAATATTCACTGCACAAATATGCCATCTTTATCGCACTTAGCCCTTTCTTAAATTTGGATAGATTTAAACTTCGTTGCTTCCTTTTCATTTTTTTTAACGCGGAGCCATGTTGTTGTATATTATTTTTGTGGAGCATGTAAATTTGCGTGTTTAGCAACGCAACTGGTTTTCTGAATTAAGGCAGCCCCATCCGCAACTCTTTTATTTACAAACTTAATTCACCATGATTCTTCAAAACTGGTGGTTTACCACATTACTTGGCATTGAGGACCCTATACAACCACCGCTACAAGAACATATTAAAGCGGACGTATGCATTATAGGTGCCGGCGCAGCGGGCCTTTCAGCAACTTATGCCTTGATGGATAAAGGATTGAAAGTAGTGATACTGGAAAAAAACATTTTCGGGGGCAGTTCATCGGGTAAGAGTGCAGGTTTTTTAACCCCCGACAGCGAACTTGAATTATCGCAATTAATCAGGCGGTTTGGTAAAAAAGGCGCTGGCGACCTTTGGAGTGTGGCTACAACCGGTGTGGATATGATGGCCGGCCGCATAAATAAACACCAGCTTATTTGTGACTTTCAGGTGCAAGACAGTTTGTTTCTTGGTATTGGAGAAAGCGGATGGAACGCTATTGAGGAGGAAATGAATGCGCGCAAAATGATGGGGTTTAAGCAAATACTCTACACCAAAAATGAGCTAAAAAACATCATTGGCTCCGATGGCTATTCAGGTGCAGTACGCTACCCTGGCACTTATGGCGTTGATGCTTTATTATATTGCCAGGGCATGAAAAAGGTATTGCTGCAAAATGGTATCACTATTTACGAGGCTTCGGAAGTAATAAAACTTGGCGACCATTGTGCCGTGACCCGCCTTGGCTCTGTAACCGCGCAACAAATTATTTTCTGCGCCGATAAATTAGATACGTCCATTAGCCACTATGCAAAAAATGCTTATCACGCCCAAACATTTCTATCTATCAGCGAGCCCCTCAATAATACCATGGTACAGGAAATATTTCCCTCTGGTAAATTTCAATGCTGGGACTCAACATTGGTTTACAGCTATTTTCGCTTAACAGGCGATAACCGCCTGTTACTTGGCGGTGGCGATATGCTTACTACTTTTTCTAAAAATGATGTTCACTCATCTTGGGTAATTGACAGTGTTATTAAAAACTTTAAAGAGAAATTTCCGAAACTAAGAGACCTTGAATTTATACAGTATTGGCCGGGAAGAATTGATACTACACGGGACCTATTACCCACCATAGTGCGTGAGGATGAAAGGCCCTGGCTGCATTTTGTATTAGGCTGTGTTGGGTTACCCTGGGCCACCTTCTGCGGCGATTTTGCCGCCCGCCACGCATTTGACGACTCAGGCTGTAATGACCACCACTATTACCAATACTTCCGGCCAGACAGGCATTTCTTTATACCGATATGGATGGAAGGATTGTTAGGCAAGCAAATTGTGTTTTCGCTCAATAATGGCTGGGCAAAATATTACCAAAAAGATGTGTGAAGCAGAGATTTTTGACAATAGCACCGAGTATAAGTAATAGTACATTTATCAATTAAATGCTGTTGACAATTTTATGCTGTTATTTTTGCCCCCGATGGCCAAAACCGTTACCCCTTATAACGACCAAAACCGTACTAAAAAGGAACAGGTGGAGGAAATGTTCGACAACATTGCCCACCGGTACGATTTTTTGAACCACCTGCTTTCGCTGGGTATTGATATTACCTGGCGTAAAAAAGCCGTAAAATACATTGGCGGTATAAACCCCAAAACCATACTGG
>DASZPC010000287.1:0-6066 GCA_035550455.1 Chitinophagales bacterium
ACAAATACAACAAAAAACCTGCTGCCTTATTTCTCGGACGAGGACACTTATATCCGCAAAAACGCTTACCAGGCAGTGGGCAAAATATATCAATCGGAAAAAGAATGGCAGGCAGGTATCCTTCATCAGCTTGTTACCTTACTAAAATCGCCGGATGAGAAAGTAAGGCAAACCGCTATTAACGCCGCCGGTGAAATAGGCATGAAAGATTTTAAGCCTGTAGAGCAGCTAATGGAACAGGGTTTGTTTGATGAACACCACTCGGTACGCAACGCCGTAATAGGCTCTATGAAAAAAATGGGCGAAAAGAACCCGAAGCCTGTACTGGCTTTTGCAAAAAGGTTTTTGCACCATGAGGACAAAGAGATACGGCGCGAAATATGCCACGGCATTGAACTGCGCGGCAGAACACACCCGCAGGATATTTTACCGTTGCTTAAACAATTACAGTTTGATAAAACAGCCCGTGTGCGTAATACACTAGTGCATGTGCTGGGGCAAATAGCTTATAAAAAAGGCTGCCTGGAAACAGTGGTTGCCGATCTTAAAACATGGGACAACGAAGAAGTAGTTAAAGCCGCTTTAGAAGAAATGATTGATGTGCACAACAGGTACAAAGACTTTGCCGTTAAAACGCAGAAAGAAGCCCGGGATTACATAGCCAAACATTTCTGAAGCATTTATACATCATTTAGATACAGCTACTACCTGGCGTATTTGTACTTCCGGCCGGGGTAATAAGCCATAGGGCCCAGTTCTTCTTCAATACGAAGCAGTTGGTTGTATTTCGCAATCCTATCAGTGCGCGAGGCTGAACCGGTTTTAATTTGGCCGCAATTGAGGGCCACTGCCAAATCGGCTATGGTGGTATCTTCAGTTTCGCCGCTGCGGTGGCTCATTACACTGGTATAAGCATTTTTAGTAGCCAGGTTCACAGCGTTAATGGTTTCAGTTAATGAGCCAATCTGGTTTACTTTAACCAGTATAGAGTTGGCCACATTATCGTCAATGCCTTTTTGCAGGCGCTCCACATTGGTTACAAACAAATCATCGCCCACCAACTGAATTTTATTGCCCAGCTTTTGGGTAATCAGGCTCCAGCCTTTCCAATCGTCTTCGGCCATACCATCTTCAATAGATACAATAGGGTATTTTTTCGCCCAGTTAACCCAGTAATCCACCATCTCCTCCACCTTCAGTTTTTTACCGCTCGATTTTTTGAAAACATACGACTTACTTTTTGCATCGTAAAACTCAGAGGCAGCAGGGTCGAGTGCGATGTAAATATCTTTGCCCGGCTTATGGCCAGCAGCTTCAATAGCACTCAGTACGGTTTCAATCGCTTCTTCATTACTGCCAATTTCGGGGGCAAAGCCGCCTTCATCGCCTACATTAGTGCTGTACCCTTTTTTCTTTAACACGCCCTTCAAAGCATGGAACACCTCAACCCCCATGCGCAACGCTTCGCTGAATGTATCGGCGCCCGTCGGCACAATCATAAATTCCTGGAAATCGATTTTATTATCGGCATGTGCGCCACCGTTCAAAATATTCATTAACGGCACCGGTAATGTATTCGCATTTACGCCGCCTACATAGCGGTATAAAGGCATCCCTAATTCCTCGGCAGCAGCTCTGGCCGTAGCCAACGAAACCGCCAATATAGCATTGGCCCCCAGCTTGCTTTTATTAGGTGTACCGTCCAGCAACAGCATAATCTGGTCAATAGCGTTTTGCTCAAATACACCAACACCTTCCAGTTCTTTTGATATCTTATTGTTGATGTTATCAACGGCTTTTAAAACACCCTTACCGCCGTATCTCTTTTTATCGCCATCGCGCAACTCTACCGCCTCATGCTGCCCGGTTGATGCCCCCGAAGGCACTATTGCCCGGCCCAGCGTTCCGTTGGTGGTGTAAACATCGGCTTCAACGGTTGGGTTACCCCTTGAATCAAGCACCTGGCGGGCATGTATTTTTGCAATCTGGCTCATAATAGATTTTTAGATGTTAGTATTGAGATGTTTTTAAAGTTTCTGTTTTTGGGTAAGTATTAGTTTCCTATCCTTTAAGGCGCCAAAAATAAGTTTCGTTTTTACATTTCCAGTGCTGCTAATGGCTATTACCTTGTTATCCTCCAGGTACATCGTATCAGGTTCGGTTTCAAGGCCGGTTATTTCCAGTTTAACTCCGCTATCTGGCTTTAGCATTTCATAAGCCACAAATTCGCCCCGGTTTTTGGCATCAGGTTTAATTTGCCTGCTGTAAAACATCAGTTCGGGTTGGCCATTATTATTTATATCGCACAGCCAACTGCTTTTAATAAACCCTGACAGGGCGGCTTTAACAACGGTATCGGGTTGGTTATCGGCCCCACGCATAATAATTACGTATTCATTAGTTCCCCCTATAGGCTCATTGTAAGCGCCAAGGTCGTAAACTAGTTTTTCTGAAACATTAAGTGTTTTGAAATATTCGTACGAAGTTTCAATGGCCATTTCGTTAGCTGTGTCGTGGGCTATGAAACTCGAATCGAAATCGCCCACCACTTGTATATTATCCTTCTTTACATTCCGGTTACATGAAACCGCAACAAACAGAATTACAAAAGCAGATAGTATTAACCTTATCATTTACCAATACTCGTTTTCAAAAAACCGGCCCGTTAACTCATATACTGAATAAACTGGTCGAAGAGGTAACGTGAATCGTGCGGCCCGGGGGATGATTCGGGGTGGTATTGCACCGAAAACGCTTTTTTGCCTTTTATATGAATTCCCTCAATGGTGTTATCATTCAGGTTTACATGGGTTATTTCAACATGCTTGCTTTTTTCTATCGCCTCGCGCGAAACCTCAAAACCATGGTTTTGAGAGGTGATTTCGCTACGGCCTGTTACCAGGTTCTTAACCGGGTGGTTAATACCCCTGTGGCCATGGTGCATTTTAAAAGTGGGTATATCGTTAGCCAAAGCCAGCAACTGGTGGCCCAGGCAAATACCAAATAAAGGCTTACCTGCATCGCAAATATCCTTTACGGTTTTTACCGCATAAGCCATAGCGGCAGGGTCGCCGGGGCCATTGGAAATAAAATAACCATCGGGGTTAAAAGCCTCCATTTCTTTAAACGGTGTTTGGGCATTAAACACTTTGGCATAAATGCCGCGGTCGGTCATGCACTTCAATATATTTTCTTTAATGCCACAATCCAGTACTGCCACCTTATATTTTGCCGATGAATCGCCATAAAAATAAGGCTCCTTAGTAGTTACACTCAGGGCAAGGTCCAGCCCGTTCATATCGGGTACGGCGTTCAGTTTCTTTTTCAGTTCATCCACATCGGTGGTTTCGCTGCTGATAATGCAGTTCATAGCCCCCTGTTTGCGCACATGGATGGTTAAAGCGCGGGTATCAACATCGCTGATGCCCACTAAATTATTCTGTTCAAAATAATCCTGCAATGATTCACTGGCCAGGTTGCGCGAATACCCCTGGGCGGTGTACCGCTTGCAAATCATACCCGCTATTTTTACGCTTTTCGACTCCACCTCATCGTTCTTTACCCCGTAATTGCCAATATGGTCGCTGGTCATAATAATGATTTGGCCAAAATAGGACGGGTCGGTAAAAATTTCCTGATAGCCGGTCATACCGGTGTTAAAGCAAATTTCGCCTGTTGTAGTGCCAATTTTGCCCAACGATTTACCATGAAAAACAGTGCCATCCTGTAAAACTAAATCGGCAGGAGACGGTGAGAAGGTTTTTATCATCGAATTTGATTATTCGAGGTGCGAATATAAGGCGAAGTAGGGTAAAAGGGAAATGAATGGAATTGGGAAATTGAGAAAAATGATGAAATTGTGAAGGCTATGGACTTTAAACCCGAAAACTGGCAGGCCGAAGCGCTGAAAAAGAAGAAAGAGAACAAGCAATTTCTTGATAAAAGTAAACGGGTAAAAGGCATTGAAAAACACCTACCCGAACTGCATGACGAGGCTTTTTCTAAAATCAACTGCCTTGAATGTGCTAATTGCTGTAAAACCATTTCGCCGAGGTTTAAAACACCCGATATTGTGCGTATTGCTAAGTGGCTGGGCCTGAAACAATCGGTTTTTATTGAAACTTACCTGCGGCTGGACGAAGACGGCGACTATGTAGTAAAGAAAAGCCCCTGCCCCTTTTTGGGCAGCGATAATTATTGCAGCATTTACGAGGTACGCCCTAGCGACTGCCGCAAATACCCTTATACTGATTCGGGTGAGTTTTTTGAATATACTAATACCACCTATCAAAACACCACAACCTGCCCCGCTGTGTTTTATGTATTAGAAAGGCTTAAGGAAATCGTATAACCTGATTTTATTCATACCCATTTATTCCACCGGTCATATTTTTTATATGGTGTGTGATTTTATATTTGCGCCCGAAAATTTTTCACCTCACTAAAAACAATTCAAAAAATGGCTGTACTTGTAGGAAAAAAAGCCCCTGTATTCAAGGCTAATGCAGTGGTAAATGGAGGAGAAATAGTGGACAATTTCTCGCTGGAGCAATATCTGGGCAAAAAGTATGTGGTGTTTTTCTTTTACCCTAAGGATTTCACTTTTGTATGCCCCACTGAATTACATGCTTTCCAGGAAAAGTTAAATGAATTTGAAAAGCTTGATACCGTAGTGGTGGGCTGCTCAACCGATACCGAGCAATCGCACTGGGGCTGGTTGCAGTTGCCTAAAAACAAAGGTGGCATAAAGGGTATTACCTACCCATTGGTTGCCGATACGAGCAAAACCATTTCGGCCAATTATGATGTATTGAACGGAGAATACTACTATGACGAAGACAACCAAATGCAGGCAACAGCAGAATTGATTGCTTACAGGGGGCTGTTTTTGATAGATAAGCAGGGAATTGTACAACACCAACTGGTAAACAACCTGCCGCTTGGCCGTAATATTGACGAGGCCCTGCGTATGGTGGAAGCCCTGCGCTTTACCGAAGAAGCCGGCGAGGTTTGCCCGGCTAACTGGCATGTTGGCAAAACCGGCTTAAAAGATACACATGAAGGAGTGGCTGAATACCTGGCTGCACTTAATTAATACTATTTACCCTTAAACCTGAACAGGCCGCCCCGCAAAGGCGGCTTTGTTTTTATGGGTCAACATCAACGCTTATTTCCACCCCTTTGAATTCGGGAATGGTTTTCATTTTATCGAGCACCTGTTGCACCCTGTGTTTCATGGGGCCAAGGTCGCGCGAGTTTTGCGGGCTTTTAACCAGCACTTCGCGGAGGTAAAAATTTTTTACCCTGGTAATAAGCGGAATGCCCGGCCCTAGTACCACCCCCACCCCCGGGCGGCGGGTTTCGTTAGCCAGGTAAAGGGCCGATTTTTCGACATTAGGCAACTGGCGGTGTTGCAGGGTAATTTCGGCCATACGGGCAAATGGCGGGTAACTGAAATTGATGCGCCCCAGCAGTTCGGTTTCGTACATTTTTTTAAAATCGCCGTTCAGCACATTTTGTATAACCGGGTTATCGGGGTCCGATGCCTGTATAATTACCTGCCCTTTTTTGTTTTTACGGCCTGCCCTGCCCGCTACCTGCATCATTAACTGAAAAGCCCTTTCGTGCGAGCGGAAACCCGGATGATTAATCAGTTGGTCGGCATTCATAATGCCCACCAGGCTTACATTATCAAAATCCAGTCCCTTGGTTACCATTTGGGTACCCACCAAAATATCAACCTCGCGGTTCTCAAATTTGGCTATCACATCAGCATGGCCGTGCTTGGTGCGTGTAGCATCGTAATCCATGCGGGCAATTTTTGCCTGCGGGAAAAAATCGGCTATCTCATCTTCAACTTTTTGCGTGCCCATGCCTACAATATCCAGGTCAATAGCCCCGCATGAGCGGCAACGGTCTGTTTTGCTTTCGGAGTAACCGCAATAGTGGCAAATAAGTTTATTGCTGAATTTGTGATACGTTAGGCTTACATCGCAGTTTTTGCATTTGTACACATAGTTACAGGTTTTGCAAACCTGATAGTTGGCAAAGCCCCGGCGGTTTAAA
>DASZPC010000288.1:0-1583 GCA_035550455.1 Chitinophagales bacterium
TTGAGGTGCAGGATACACTTGGCAACACTTTGCACACCATTAACCACCTGGAGCCATCGGTTTACCCCAACACCGCTATGGTGCAGCTAAACGGAATAACCAACGAGATATTACTGAAGACCACAAAAACCGATACTATACAAAACAACGGCATGGTGTTTGGGCTGGATTTGGAGAACGACAGCAGCGGTATTGTGTTCAGCGCCGTAGGCGTAAATGGCGCCGAGGCTTTTGAATACGTGGCAGCGCGCTACTTTGCCGAGGAAACGCAGGTAATTAACCCGCAACTGTTTATTATATCGCTGGGCACTAACGAGGCGCAGCGCAGGCCATTTGATAAGGAGTTAACCGAAGCAAGGCTTGATTCGCTTGTAAAACAACTGCGCACCTATAACCCAACCGTACCTATTATACTTACCACACCGCCCGATTCGTATTTCCACTACAAGTACTACAATACAGCTGTGGCAGCCATTCACAGCATGTATGTGGAATATGCCAAGGCCCACAACATAGCTGTGTGGGATTTGTATTCGGTAACAGGAGGTTATAAGAGCTGCTATATGTGGAAGCATTACGGCTTAATGCGGCGCGATGGTGTGCATTTTACACGCGGAGGTTATGAGTTCCAGGGGAACCTTTTTTACGAAGCCCTTATTAAATCATACAACAGCTATGTTGCCCATAGATTTCCATAAACTGTTACAACAGTTTGCCTATAACCCCAAGGAGCCGTTGCTTTTTAGCAGCGGGTTCTTCCTGTTTTTGTTTATGGGCTTTATCAGCATTTTTTATTTGTTGCATAAAAAGCACAATGTAAAACTGTTGTATGTGGTGTTGTTTTCGTTGTATTTTTATTATAAAAGCAGCGGCATTTATTTTTTCCTGCTCATTCTTTCCACCGTAGTTGATTATAACCTGGCAAACTTTATTTATAACGCCGACTCGCAGTGGAAAAAACGGGCGTTGCTTATTTTCAGCTTAGTGCTTAACCTGGGCCTGCTTGGCTATTTTAAGTACACCAATTTTTTGTACGAGATTTTTTGTAATGCCATCAACCAGCCTTTTAACCCGTTCCATATTTTTTTACCGGTAGGGGTTTCGTTCTTCACGTTCCAATCGCTTAGTTATACCATCGAAATTTACCGGGGCGATATGAAACCGGTAGGGCGCATACTGGACTATGCTTTCTTCGTAACTTTCTTTCCGCAATTGGTGGCGGGGCCTATAGTACGGGCCAAGGATTTTTTACCACAGATTGACAAACCTACTGTGGTTACCTACGAAATGCTGGGACATGGTTTGTTTTTAATAATGGCAGGGCTTTTTAAGAAGGTAATTATTTCAGACTACATCAGTGTAAACTTTGTTGACCGGATTTTTGATAACCCAACCCTTTACACGGGTTTGGAAAACCTGTTTGGCGTATATGGCTATGCATTGCAAATTTACTGCGACTTTAGCGGCTATAGCGATATGGCCATAGGTATTGCCATGATATTCGGCTACCGGTTGTGCATCAACTTCGATTCGCCGTACCAGTCATCGAGCATTACCGAGTTTTGGCGGCGCTGGCATATATC
>DASZPC010000289.1:0-2008 GCA_035550455.1 Chitinophagales bacterium
TTTTTTTAAGGTAAGCCGAATAAACATAGAGCAGCAATGCCGCTACCACATACAAATAGCCAAAGCTGAATTTACCATAGCCCCAACCCAGGTAAAAGCCCATAGCTATACCCGCAAAAATGAAAAAGCCATGCAGGTAAATAGCAGTGTTGAGCGAAAACGCGCCCTGTGCCAAAGGCCGGTTGGGCTTAAATTCTTTATCCAGTTCAAAATCGAAGTAATCGTTGATGATGTTGCCACCGGCTGCCACAAACATTACCGAAAGTGTAAACACCACAAAATCGAGGTGGTTAAGCGGCACAAAGGTGGTCATTAATGTGTTGTTATGCACCGGCACCATAATTAAATAGTAAAACAGGCCAATGCAAAGAGCAATAATTAGCAGGTTAACAATCCTGATAAGGCGGAAAAAGGCGATAACTGTTTTCAAACAGCGTATTTTTTTTGTGCGGCGAATTTAAACTTGTTTTTGATGCTGCGAAGCTATGATACTATCGGTTAGTATTTTGTATATCTGTTGCAGGCGCACATTATCGCCCAGCAATAGCAGGTGTTTTTCAATGGTTTGGTAATCGCCACGCGCCGCAGGGCCGGTTTGCAGTTGGGCAGGCGAAAAGTTTTGCAGGTTTTCAATAGCCTTGAAAATAAGCGGCTTAAGTATATCGAACTGTAAATCGTGAAAAGCCAGCAGTTCCTCGGAAATACCAAAAAGGTGGTTGGTAAAGTTATTGGCAAATACGGCCGCCAAATGAATCCATTGGCGCTGTTGCTCATCTACCTGATGTACGTTTTTAGAAATTGAACGGGCCAGTTCTTCCAGTTTGTTTGCTGTTGCTTTATTACTGGCCTCAATTAAAAAAGGCACCTCCTTAAAATCAACTTTGGTGGTTTTGGTCATGGTTTGCAGTGGGTAAAAAATACCATAGCTGGAAGTAGCCTGTTCAAGCAAGTCCTGTGTTTTGGTACCCGATGTATGGGCCACCACCCTATCGCCCACGCGCAATGTGGCGGCCACTTCGGCAATAGCATCGTCCTTTACAGCTACAATATAAATATCGGCAGGTTGTAGTTCTTTTAAATCGGAAGTAAAACCGGCATTTACTGTTTTTGCAAGTTCAGCGCCGGCATCATTACTGCGGTTATACACCTGCACAATTTCGTGCCCCGCTTTTTTAATTGCAAGGGCTAACTGTGTTGCCACATTACCTGCGCCGAGTACCGTTACCTTCATGTTGCAAATTTAGAATTTAAAGCTTGGGGGAACGAAAAGCTGTTCCGCATAATTATTTTATATCCACAGTTTTAAGGTTCAACAAATTCAAAGCATTGGGGGTAAGCCCGGTTATATTTTTTTGCGAAAAGCGCAACACCTCATCGTAATACAAAGGCACCACCGGCGCTTCGGCAATTATTATCTGCCCCATTTGATGGTAAATTTCGTACCGCTTTGCATCGTCGTTTTCAGCCAGCGCCGCTTCATACAAAGAATCGAACCGCGGATTATTAAAACGGGTATAATTAGGCGGTGCACTGTTTTTACTATAAAATACCGCAAAGTAGTTTTCGGCATCGGGGTAATCGGCCAACCAGCTACCCCTGAAAAAACTAACCTTGCCCTGGGTCATCCATTCGCGTAACAAGCTGGGCTGGCTTATTTCCACCTTAATTTTTAAACCCAATTGTTCCAACTGCTTGCTGATGTACAGGGCATATTCTTTATAGGTTTCATTAGTATATAATTTCATTTCGGGCAGGCCTTTGCCGTTTTCGTGGCCCGCTTGTTTCAGGTACTGTTTTGCCTTTTCTACATCGTAGTAATAGCCCTTCACTTTTTCGGCATCAAATGAGGGTAGGCCATAAGGTGTAAAGCCACTTAAAGCCGGTCGGCCCACATCTTTACGCAGGTAATGCAGCATTTGCTGCCTGTCGAAACCATAATTAACAGCCAACCGCAGGTTTTTATCCAAAAAAGGATTAGGGGCGCCATCTTTACCGGGCTTTAATAAAA
>DASZPC010000290.1:0-6375 GCA_035550455.1 Chitinophagales bacterium
GTTTTGTATTCAATCATTTTCAGGTACTCGGCCTCGCCTACATCAGTCCTTTTTTCAAAATCAACATCCATTTGCTGGCCTTCAAAAATTTCAATAGCCGTATCGTTAAACACCTTCAGCAACCCGGCCAGGTATTTTCCCTCCACCCCCGAAAGGTAACGGTAGGCGTACGAAAGCATTACATCGCCCGCCAGTATGCCCGCATTTAAGCCGTATTTTTTATGCACAGTAGGCACCCCGCGCCTTAAATCAGCCTGGTCCATAATATCATCATGCACCAAAGTAAAATTATGGAACACCTCCACAGCAAAAGCCGGGTTAAGGGCATCTTCCACCCTGCCGCCAAATAAATCGCAGGCCATCATTAAAAGCAGCGGCCTTATACGCTTGCCTTTAATACTCATAATATGGTTAACGGGTTCATACAAACCAACCGGTGCAAGGTTAAAACTGGCAGCATTAAACTTATTCTCGTAAAGGGCAATTAACTGTTCGGGATTATACATATAGGCTTTACTAATTAACAGCGCAAAACAAAGGTTTTACCATCAGCCAATAAAAAAATTATAAACATAACATCAAAATAACAAGTTACGGTTTGTGGCAAACATAGCCCAGTGCAACTTTTATTTGAAAACTGCCGTAAACCACCGCATAATACTGTTAGAAGGCAACAGTATTTAACTGGAGGAACAGGACATGAAAAAAAATTTACAGGCTGCATTGGCATTTATGCTGCTTTTTGTTTTTGCAAACAAAGCTACAGCGGCAACTTTCCCGGTAAATGAAACACATACCAACGTTACCTGCTTTGGCGGCAGCGATGGCGCCATTAACATAAGCCCTGCCGGTGGCACAGCCCCTTATACCTATGCCTGGGGCGATGGCAACATTAACCAAAACCGCTCCGGTCTCAGTGCGGGCACCTACAACCTTACCGTAACAGATAATTCGGGTAATACCGGAACAACATCAATAACCCTTACGCAGGGAACACCTTTTGTAGTTACCAATACCGTAAGCGGCGAAAACTGCGGGGGCGATGCCATAGGCGCCATACAGGTTAGCGTAAGTGGCAGCTACCCGGGCTATACTTACCACTGGAATGATATGGATACCACCTCAAACCGCTCGCACCTTACCGCAGCGGTTTATTATTGTACCATTACCGATTCGCATGGCTGCACAACAGTTGATTCTGCCAATGTTACCCAGCCGCCGGGAGTGGCTATAACACTTCCAGGAACCGATGTAAGCTGCACCAGCCTTAATAACGGTGCTATCGGTTCAACCGTACAATACGGCAACCCCGGTTATACTTACCAGTGGAGCACTGGCGCCACCAGCCAAAACATAAGCAGTTTAACACAGGGCACTTATACCTTAACAGTTACCGATACTATTGGATGTACTGCTTCTAAAAGCGCCACCGTAGGGCAAATACCCGGTGGTATGACAATTAACTACACAAGTTCGCAGCCCGGATGCTATAATGGTACCAATGGCTCCATTACCATAACATCAGTGGTAGGAAGCACCGGCCCTTATAGCTATGTATGGGCCGATGGCCCGGTATCGCAAAACCGTACAGGCCTGGCGGCAGGTTCTTATTCGGTTACCGCTACTTCTTCAACCGGCTGTACTGCTATGGCTGCTATTAACATTAGCCAGCCTTCGCAAATCAGCGTAAGCCTTACACCGGTGGCCGTTACATGCCCCGGCGGCAGCAACGGGGCTATTAATACAAGTGTCGGCCTCGGCACATCGCCCTATAGTTATAACTGGGGCGGTGGCGTGGTATCGCAAAACCGCACAGGCTTAAGTGCTGGCGCCTATACTATTACAGTTACCGATGCACATGGCTGCACGGCCTCTGCTTCATCTACAGTTACCCAACCATCGCCTATCAGCATTACGTTAACGCCTGGGGGTGTTTCGTGCGCAGGCGGGCCAACCGGTTCTATAACAACCAGTGTAACCGGTGGCACTTCAACTTATACTTATTGGTGGGGCGCTGGTGTTACCGCACAAAACCGCACCAACCTGAATGCAGGTACTTATACCGTTACTGTTACCGATGCACACGGTTGCACCGCTACGGCTTCGGCAACGGTGCCGGGCTATACCTCCATGACTATAAATACCACACAGGTAAACGATGTATGCTACGGGGTTAACAACGGCTCGGTAAATGTTACGGTAAACAATGGCTGGCCATCTTTCAGCTATGTATGGAGCAACGGCGCTACCACGCAAAACATAAGCGGCCTTGCCGGTGGCACTTACACCGTAACAGTTACCGATATACACCCCTGCACCGCTACCAAAACCGTAACTATTACACAACCTTCTTTCCCGGTAACTATAAATGCCTCTACCACCAATATTAACTGCAATGGCGGCAACAACGGGGCCATAGGGTTAACTGTAAGCAACGGTACTTCGCCCTACAGTTATAACTGGGGCGGTGGCATTACCAGCCAAAACCGCACAGGCTTGGGCGTAGGCGCCTATACGGTTAGTGTAACCGATAACGTGGGATGCAGCGCTTCTGCAACTTATAATATTACCGAGCCAGCAGCAATAACCGTAACCACCAACGATACAAACGTAACCTGCTACGGCGGCAGCAACGGCGCTATTGGCATTAATGTTACCGGCGGGTATTCGCCCTATACCTTTGCCTGGAATGGTGGGGTAACCACACAAAACCGCAGCAATATTGTTGCCGGTACTTATAATTTAACTGTAACCGATAACCACGGTTGCAGCACCAGCATCAGCACCAGCATTAGCCAGCCAACGGATATTACACTTACCGCCACCCCAACAAATGTTTCGTGTAATGGCGGTAATAATGGAATTATAACCACTAACGTAAGTGGCGGCGCCGGCGGTTATTTATATAACTGGAGCAATAGCGGCACTACTGCAACCCTTACCGGCTTAACAGCAGCAACATACAACTTAACCGTAACCGATAATGCCGGTTGCAATAAAACCACATCGGCTACTATTACCCAACCGGCGGCGTTAAGTATTGCTGCTACAACTACCAATGTTTCATGTTATGGCGGTAGCACAGGTAGCATTAACCTTAGCGTTACCGGCGGCGCCTCGCCTTATACTTACAACTGGGGCGGTGGTATTACCACACAAAACATGACAAACCTCATATCCGGCAGTTATACAGTAACTATAACCGATAATGCAGGCTGTTCGGCTACCAGCAATAGCATTATTAGTCAGCCATCCTTACTTAGTGTTACTGCAAATTCAACCAACACCAGTTGTAACGGCTCGGCCAACGGAAGCATTACCTTAAGCGTAACCGGCGGCACCACGGCATATAGTTTTAACTGGGGAGGCGGCATTACTTCGCAAAACCGTACCGGCCTTGCCGCGGGTAATTATACAGTAACCGTAACCGATAATGCCGGTTGTACTGCTACTAACACTACTACTATTACTGAACCGGCTGCCTTGTCTGTTTCAACCAACATTACCAATGTAAGTTGTAATGGCGGCAACAGCGGGGCCATTAATATTACTATTACCGGCGGAACCACCCCCTTTACTTATAACTGGGGAGGAGGCGTAACTACTAAAAACCGCAGCGCCCTTTATGCCGGGCCTTACCACGTAACCGTAACTGATAATGCCGGTTGTACAACTGCTGCAAATGCCACTGTAACCGAACCGGCTGCCATCAGCATTAACCCGGCTACAGTAAACGTATCGTGCAACGGGCTTGCCGATGCCAGCATTACCACCGCAGTAGCCGGTGGTACCGGTGCCTATACTTATGCCTGGGGCAGCGGGGCTACCAGCACTGGCCTTAGCGGACTTGCCGCAGGCACTTACCCTTTAACAGTTACCGATGCCAATACCTGTACTGCAAGTGTAAGTATTGCAATAACACAACCCAATGTGTTAAGTGTAAATATTAATACAGTAAACGTAGCCTGCTACGGAGGCTCATCGGGAGATATTACTACCAATACTATTGGAGGAACAACCCCCTACACCTTTCATTGGGACAATAATGTAAACTCTCAAAACCAAAATAATGTTGAAGCGGGCATCTACAACCTCACCGTAACCGATGCCAATCATTGTACCACCATCGGGTCGGCCAACATTACACAACCAACCCAAATCAATATCAATATTGCCGGTATTCATAACACATCATGCTATGCTTCA
The DNA here is from genome assembly GCA_035550455.1 of Chitinophagales bacterium. Taxonomy (GTDB): domain Bacteria; phylum Bacteroidota; class Bacteroidia; order Chitinophagales; family LD1; genus Bog-950. The sequence goes on from DASZPC010000290.1 coordinate 4,207, forward strand.
TCTGATGGTGGAATAGATATTAACGTAAATGGGGGCACCGGGTCTTACAGCTATTTATGGAGCAACAACACCACGCTTCAAAACCTGCAAAACGTACCGGCGGGAAATTATACCGTAGTGGTAACCGATGCTAACTTATGCACCAGTTCAACCTCGGTAAATATTATGCACCCAACCCCTGTTGTAATTACACTTACTAAAACCGATGCCAGCTGCACCGGTGCAGGTAATGGCTCTATTATAAGCGATGTAAATGGCGGGAACGGCGTTTATAGCTACAACTGGAGCAATGGGGCTACAACTGCCAACATCACCAACCTTGCCCCGGGCGCCTATACCCTTATTGCCAAAGACTATCTTAATTGCAGTGCCAGCCAAAGTATATCTATTAACCAGGGCTCAGCTATCATAGTATCTGCCACAGGTACCAATGTAAGTTGCAACGGCGGAAATAACGGGGCTGTAACCCTCTCGCTTTCAGGCGGGGCAACACCATATACTTTTAATTGGGGCGGCGGCGTTAATACTCAAAACAGAACCGGGTTAAATGCCGGGTCCTATTCCGTTACAATTACTGATAACAACGGTTGTACAGCATCTTCATCAACAACAATTACACAGCCATCGGCCATAAATATTGCTTCAACGGTTAATAATGCCAGTTGTAATGGTATAAACAACGGAAGTATAAATATTACTGCCACTGGTGGCGCCGGTACTTACTCATACTATTGGGGTGGTGGTATTACTTCACAAAACCGCAGCGGCCTTGCAACCGGCACTTATCCATTAACTATTACCGATGCCAATAGCTGCCAGGCCACTGCTACTTATACCATTACTGCACCTTCGGCAATTAACGTACAACTCACTTCAGTTGCTGCTACTTGTTATGGCGGCTCAACCGGGCAGGTGCAAAGTACAGTTACCGGTGGTAGCGGCGGCCTTGGGTATTTATGGAGTAATGGCAGCACCGCCTCAGGCATAAGCAGCGTTCCTGCCGGAAATTACAGCGTATCAGTTAGCGATGTGAACCATTGTTCGGCTTCAGCTTCAACATCTGTTACACAGCCAAATCAAATTATTGTAACCCCTTCTGTTACTGGCGTAAGCTGTAATGGAGGAAGTAACGGTGCTATTAGCTTAACTACAACCGGTGGCAGTGCAGGTTATAGTTACCACTGGGGCAACGGCGCCACCACAAACCAAATTAGTGGACTATCAGCTATGGTATATTCATATACTGTGACGGATGCCCACTTATGCACAGTAACCGGAAACAGTTCTGTATCTGAGCCTGCTGCAATAACAATTAATGCAGCGCATACCGATTACGCCTGCACCAACGTTAAAGGCAGCATTAACTTATCGGTTGCCGGCGGCGCCCCGCCTTATGTATATAATTGGGCTGATGGCGCAAACACCGCCAGCAGAAACAATCTTGCTTCGGGAATATATAATGTTAGTATTACCGATTCACATAGCTGCACCACCACTACATCAGTAGCTATAGGCCAGGTAAGCCCTATGCTCGTTAATCCAAATATTACCGATGTAACCTGTTACCATGGCAATAACGGCGCAGTAAATGCCGATGTAACCGGAGGCGCCCCTCCTTATCGTTTTGCCTGGAACACCGGCGCCACTACACAACTTATCAGCAACCTGGCGGCGGCTACCTATTCCGTTTCTGTAATCGATCAAAACACCTGCCAAACCAATACCAGCGCAGTTGTAAAACAAGGCTTGCCCATACAGGTTAGCAGTACGGTTAGCAATGTTACCTGCAATGGCATGGCCAATGGCGCTATAAACCTTAACACCAGTGGCGGGGCGGGCGGTTTCAATTACCATTGGAGCAACCAGGCCACCAGTCAAAACTTGTCGGGCATTATAGCCGGCGCCTATACGGTTACCATACAGGACATGAATAATTGTTCGGGCACCTTTGGCCCCGTACAGGTAACACAACCCGGGGTGCTTAACATCAGTGCATTAGCCACACCGGTGGGCTGTTCGGGCCAAACCGACGGGCAGGTGCAGGTATCGGCCAGCGGCGGTGTTAGCCCTTATAGTTACACATGGTCAAACAACGCCACTTCGCAAAACATTACTTCACTTACCGCAGGAAGCTATAGCGTAACTATTACCGATGCTAACCATTGCACG
>DASZPC010000291.1:0-1604 GCA_035550455.1 Chitinophagales bacterium
GATTACGCACCCCAAAAACTATCGGTAAGCCAAAGGCTGCTTAGCTTTATAAGGGGCAGCGAAAAACCCTGGCTGTTAGATTACTACGCCGGTTGTATGGCTATGGGCCGGTTTGATAAAGCTGAGTTGCAAAAGCTGATGCACCCCGACCTGCACAAGCACATCAACCCCGACCCTGAATGGTATTATGCCTCGTTATATAACCCCGAATTGCCGGATTTAAAGGCCATGCAGGTATTAGATGTAAAACATTTTATGGGCGAGCAGGTGCTGGCCAAGGTTGACCGCGCCAGCATGGCAAACTCTCTGGAAGTACGGGTGCCTTTTCTGGACCATGAAATATGCGAGTTTGTTTTTCAGCTAAGCCCGGGTGTTTATTATCGTAAAAACGAAACCAAGCACCTGTTATACCAAAACATAAAAGGGCACCTGCCACAACAAATACTTGACCGGCGAAAGCAAGGGTTTGTAGGCCCTGACAGGTATTATATGAACATACCATGGTACGCCAACCGCCTGGCCGATAGCCGGTTAGTAAAGGATAAAATAGTAAATACCGCTTATATAAACAGCCTGCTGGCACAAAAAGACCACTGGCGCCTTTGGAAACTGGTGGTTATGGAAACCTGGTACCGCCACTGGAACTGACAATTGTCATGGAGCTACGCTTTTGCTTTATTAATTTTGGCCTAAGAAATGCCTGAGAAACGGCAATACGATGAAAAGAAAAGTATTCAGAGACCCAGTACTGCAAAAACAGTTTGAGGAAAACAGTTATTGTGTAGTTGACCTTTTTACGCCCGAAGAGGTGGAAAGGCTAAAGGAGATATATTTTGATAACAGGATAAGCGAACAAAATGCACTGGAGGTTACCCTGAAGAATGCCAATTTTGAGCAAAACAAAAAAATAAAAAACCTGAGCGCAGCCGTGGCCTTGCCGCGGGTTAAGGAGGTACTTTTAGATTACCGGATGCTACATTCAGGTTTTCTGGCTAAAATACCGGGGCACTATAACGAGATAAAATTACACCAGGATTCAGGGTTCACTGACGAGACAAAATACCAGGCGCTGAATGTTTGGTGCCCATTGACAGATGTGGATGAAAATAACGGGGCGGTTTGGATAGTAAAGCACAGCGATAAGTTTTTTAGCGGCATAAGGGGCCAGCCTTTTAAAGAATATGACTGCACGGATATTTCGAAACAGGTAGCCGGCAAACTGGGCGCCATGGTAAAAATGAAGGCCGGGCAAGGCCTCATTTACGATGTGAGGTTATTCCATTATTCATGGCAAAATACCACCAGCGATATTAGAGTGGCCGGTAACCTTATAATGATACCCGAAGAAGCGATTGCGTACTACTATCACTTCAACAAAGCCGAAGGGGTAATAGAAAAGTATGAAATAGATGATGATTTTATGATGCGGTATTTTACTGAATACCTGCCCACCGGAAACATAAAAGCAAAGCTGGCCGAACGCATTGCCACCAAAGGCGCAAAAAAGGTTAGCTACGAAGAATTTGAAAAGAAATACCACGAGTACAATAGCCCGCCTAAACGAAAAGTAAGCGACTATATAGCCCGCGCTCTCGGTTTTAATA
>DASZPC010000292.1:0-2389 GCA_035550455.1 Chitinophagales bacterium
TATCTTACCCAGACCGCAGCGTCTAGGGGACGGAAGGGGTTAAAACTGCCTCTTCCACCAATCCCAAATCAATCCGGCGCAGTATAATATCCGCCGAAAGTACCTTTACCCGCACTTTATCGCCCATAGCAAACTTTTTCCGGCTGCGGGTGCCAACCAGCCGCATGTGCTTTTCTTCAAACATAAAGTCCTCGTGGCCCATTAGTTCGGCGCTAACCATGCCCTCGCATTTATTATCAGTCATCTCCACAAATATGCCGCGTGCAATTACCCCGCTTATAATACCGTCAAACTCCTGTCCTATCTTATCCTGCAAAAACTCTATCTGTTTGTATTTAATCGCCTCGCGCTCGGCATCCATAGCCTTCCGCTCCATCAGCGAACTGTTTTTGCAGCGGCCTTCCAGTTCTTCCTTATCAATTATTTTGTCGCTTCCTTCCAGCGTTTCATTTAACAGGCGGTGAACCAGCACATCTGGGTAGCGGCGTATCGGCGATGTAAAATGGGTATAGTATTCCATTGCCAGGCCGTAATGGCCAATATTGTTGGTGGTATATTCGGCTTTAGCCATGCTGCGTATGGCCATAGTTTCCAGCACATCCTGTTCGGGCCGCCCCACTACCTTCTTCAATAAAGTATTAAAAACATGCGAGGCATGGCTGGGGTCGTCAAACCGTATATGGTACCCAAACCGCGAAGCCACGGTACTAAAAATTTCCAGTTTGGCAGGGTCGGGCTTATCATGCACACGGTAAACAAAAGGCACTGATTTTTTCCCTATTCTCAGTTTGCTGCCAAACTTTGCCACTGTTTCGTTGGCCAGCAGCATAAAATCTTCTACCAGCAGGTGCGCATCCTTCCGTATTTTCAACACTATGCCCATGGGCTTGCCGGTTTCATCCAGTTTAAAACGCACTTCGGCCTTTTCAAAAGCTATAGCGCCCTTTTTCATGCGCTTGGCCCTTATATCTTTGGCTATATCATTTAGCAAAACAAGTTCTTCTGCATAATCGCCTGCGCCTGTTTCTAAAACCTGCTGCGCTTCTTCGTAGGTAAACCGCCGCTTGCTGTGTATAACGGTTTTCGCTATGCTGTAATGCTTAATGTTAAACTTCGTATCAATTTCAAAAAGGGTGGAAAATGTTAGTTTGTCTTCATTCGGTCGTAGCGAACATAACTGGTTCGAAAGCTTTTCGGGCAGCATAGGGCAAACCCTGTCGGGCAAATAAACCGAAGTAGCCCGCTTCTCTGCCTCACGGTCCAGTTCCGAACCCTCCCGTACGTAATGGCTTACATCGGCAATATGTACCCCAATTTCATAATTCCCGTTTTTCAATTTCCTGAACGAAATCGCATCGTCAAAATCTTTGGCATCTTCCGGGTCAATGGTAAAAGTTAATACATCGCGGTAGTCAAGGCGTTTGGCAACTTCCGCCTTATCTATCACATCGTTATACACATCCAGTTCCTTATATACGGCCTGCGGAAAATCAATACTAAAGCCATTGCCTATCAGTATCATTTTCATATCCAGGTCGGTGGAGTGCTTCTCGCTCATCACCTCCACCACCTCGCCCAGCGGGTTACGGTTACCGGTGTTCCAGTCCATTATCCGCACAATTACCCGGTCATTGTTTTTCGCCCCGTTTAAAGCCGAAAGCGGTATAAACACATCACTGCTTAGTTTGCGTTCATCGGCAATAAAAAAGGCAAACTTATCCAGCACCTCCAGCCTTCCGGTAAAACTATCCTGTGCACGGCGCACAATACCCACTATCTCGCCTTCAGGCCTGCCAAAAGCCTGGGTAAGCCTTATTTTTACCTCATCGCCCTGCATGGCATTATGCACCATTTTGCGCGGTATAAATATGTCCTTATCGCGCCCTTCCACATCCACATAAGCCGACCCATTGCGGGTAATATCAACTATACCATATAAATACTTCCCGCCTTTTGGGGTTACAACCGGTTTCTTCTCTTCTAAAATCTTAATACGGCCCTTTTGTTGTACCTGTATTTTGCCTTTGTATTCTAATTCCTGCAAGGCCATCACTATATCTTCTTGTGCCAGTTTATCTTCCAACTTCCTGAAAAGCCTTTTCAGGTTAGCATCGCTGCTTATCGCCTTAATAGTGCCAAAAACCCTTTGCACAGCGTCTTCCGGTTGGGAGCCCGGTTTGGGTTTACTTTCTCTGTCCTTCTCTTTATCCTTCTTATGTTTCTTCTCTTTTTTCTTTTTGCTCATTGTATAAATGTAAACTATTAAAATGCAAACAGCCCTCTTTTTGAGGGCTGCCTGTAAAATATAAAATTGTATTCCTATAAATTCAGTTTCACCTCGTTCAGTGCAGGTTCTGTGCAATCAAACTTGCTCATATCGCTGCTCCTG
>DASZPC010000293.1:0-5021 GCA_035550455.1 Chitinophagales bacterium
ATGCTTTTGGCACCAGAACCACCTCTATTGAAGGGTTATATCCGTTTTATGGGCAGGAATTTGAACCCTGGAATTGGTACGACCCTAACTGCTATGATAACTCGCAGCAAATGCAAACCCTTAACCCAGGCAGCAACCCAACAAAAGGTAACCTGTATATCGATACCATTATGATGTACACGCTGCCCCGATTATATAAATTATTTATAAACCCGTCTTTCCAAACATGGAATGGTATCCGCAACGTGGGGAATAATGTAAATATTGGTGTTTACCCAAACCCTGCCACGCAACAGCTTACCATTAATACCGGCAATAACCGGGATATGATTAATGCCATCCGCCTGTTTGATGTTACAGGCAGAATAATGCTTAGTGCTGAGGGCATAAACAACTACACCAGCACCATTGACATTTCGGGCCTGAGTAATGGCCTTTATATGCTGGATGTACAATTTACCGATGGCAGCAATGGCACCCAAAAAGTAGTAGTGCAAAAGCAGCATTGATTTGAATTTTTTAGAAAGCATGGAATAGAAATTCCATGCTTTTTTGATAATCATAGTATTTAGTTAGTTTTAACTTAAAGGTTAAGCAATTAATGCAAAATTCTTAACCAATTATTAACCCAATACACTTAAAAAATAAAAATATGCGGCGTATAATTTTACTTATTCTTTTTATAAGCTTTTCACTTTCAAAAACTTTTGCCCAATGTACTGAAACCACCACGCCGAGAGTGCTGCTTGTTGGCGATAGCTGGGCGTGGTTTATGCTTAATGAATCAACTATTAATTATGAATTTAAAAAGTGGGGGCACTCCAACTATTCATTTGTATCAAATGCCACCCTATCGGTTAATGGCGCACAAACTGATGACGTAATAAAAACAGCCTGCGAAGACGAAATACGGAACCAATTACAGCAGAACCCGACTATTGATTACGTGCATTTAAGCATTGGGGGCAATGACTTTTTAGGCGGTTGGAATGTAAATTTTACACCGGGGCAAACCGATACCCTGGCCGCTGAAGTTTTTGGCCGCCTGGACTCTATTGTGCGCTTTATACAAAGCTGCAAACCGGGCATTAAAATTTTATGGAGTGGTTATTGTTACACTAACTTCAAACAGGTAATTACTGATTTTATAGCCCCCAGTTCTCACCCGTTTTATAGCACATGGTCAGGGATGGGTTTTCCCGACTTTATTCAAATTAATACCCTTCAAAATTATTTCTCGGAGAAGATAGACAGCTTCTGCACCACACACCCCGGGGTATATTATGTACATGCAAACAGCCTGATGCAATATGTTTATGGACAAACCACTGCTATGGATGTAACCCCCATGGGGACTTATGCTGCCGGTACGGCATCCATACCACTTGGCTTCCCTGATTACCCCTCGCCAGAACAAGCTATGCGCGATTATGCTTTAACCAAAGACTGTTTTCACCTTTCAACAGATGGTTACCGTTACCTGATAGGCTACCACACTCAGAAGTTTTATCAAAAAGCCCTGATGGATGATTTATATCTTCTTTCGGACAGCAACCTGCACACAGGCACTGTAACATCACAGGGCAATACAGCCGACTCATTAACCCTGGGTGAATCAAGCGGCGAGCAATTTGCTACAGTATTATCCTTTAACACCACCGCTATGGCCGATACTACTTTGCGCAAAGCAAGCCTGTTTATAAGGAGGAAAAGGATAAGTGGTACTAACCCGCTTACTGCCAGCCTTGAAGTGAAAGTTAAGAGCGGCAATTTTGGCACTACTGCCGATGTGGAAGCGGCTGATTTTAATGATTCCGGAGATGCCAACGGGTTACCCTGTCAGTTTGGGTCAAACGCAGCTGACGGCGACTGGATACGCCTTGATTTGCCCCGCGAAATACTGATGCATATTAACCACAATAACCCTACACAATTTGTTATTACTGCGCCCGGTTTTACCGGCGGCAAAGTTGATTTTTACAATTCATCGGATCCTGATTTTGCCCCTGTGCTTAACCTTGCCTATGGCGACCTGCCTTCGGCTATACAGGATGTTCCGGCTGTTCAGAAATTCACCATTTTCCCCAACCCTACTAACGGCACCGTAAACGTAGCCAACGATGTACCCAATATTACCCACATTGAAGTATGCAACATTATGGGGGCCATGGTGGCCAGCCCTAAACTTCAAAACGGCAGTTTTGATATTTCGAACCTGGCAGCAGGCACTTATATACTGAATGTGTACACCAAAACCGGGAAAACATCGCAACTACTGGTGAAGGAGTAATAGCCAGTTGTTTTATTACCTCATTTAAACAAAAAAACAGCTTTGAAAATTTCAAAGCTGTTTTTTTATGAAGTACCGCGGGCGGGAATTGAACCCGCACGGCCTTTTAGGGCCACAGGATTTTAAGTCCTGCGTGTCTACCAGTTCCACCACCACGGCATCTCCACCTAATAGCCGGTGGACAGGCTTAAAACTAAATAAGGGCGAATGCGTCGCCCTTATTAAACTGAGCGGGAGACGAGGCTCGAACCCGCGACCTCCACCTTGGCAAGGTGGCGCTCTACCAACTGAGCTACTCCCGCATTTTGTGGCGCCTGCGCTACTATCAACGCATTACCATTTATTTTCCGCTCTAGATTTCCCCGAAGCGGGACGCAAATATAGAAAGCTATTTAAAATAGCAAAACGGGCAGCGTAATTTTTATTTACAAGGGTAAATTGCCACAGTTTTCGATTTCTCAAATGAATTTATGAAAACAGGAAAAAGCTATCTTTATGAAATTCAAACCCAATAACCCAGAATATGAAACAAATCTGGCTTTCGTTCCTTACATTCGCTATGCTGGCTTTATGCGTTATCGCAAAAGCACAGGATTATCAGCCGCCGCACGACTACTCGCTAAAATTTGGTATTGACTATGCGCCGTACGAACAGGATGTAATAAAAACCCTGAACTGGCTGGAAACAAGGCCGCTTGATAAAGACCCCGAAAAACACAAAGATGCCTACCGTTTCCTTTTTCAATGGGTAAATGGCGCCCCTAATGTGCATGTACAGATTTACTCAGAAATGATGAATTTAAAAGTGGAAAAGAATTTCCCGCTACTGGTTTTTTACATGGCAGGCTGGTCGAGGTATGAACTTACACATACCGATAAACCCGATACTATACAGGCCTGCCTGGCCGGGTTACAAAGCCTGTTTATAGCTTACAAGGGTTATAAAGCCGGGCAAGGCATATTGAAAGATAAAAAGGTTGAAAAGCTAATGGCTATGAATAGCCAGGAGCTACAACAGTGGGCAGAAGAAAGAAAGAACAATTTTGTGAAGGGGGGCAAATAGGCCTTAATGGTTTTTGCGCTTTTCCTTTCCTTTTTTTGATGGCTCCTTAGGCGCAGTTAATTTTTCAAGCACCTTACCTTTGGTGTCAATTTTGTAGCGCTGGCTTATAAACAGGCCTTTGTGTTTAATATCCTTTTCCTTTTTTGAAACTATGGCAACCCCTCCGCTAAAATCATCGGCATCTTCGTAATCTGGCTGTATTACAAAATTGCCGGTGGTATCAATATAACCCCAGTTATCGCCATCGGCTGTTACGGCACACATGCCTTCTTTAAACGATGAAACATCCTGAAAATGTTCAAGGAACAATTGCTTGCCGGTTGTATCAATAAAAAACCAATTGCTGTCAAGCGCCACACCGGCAATACCATCGCTAAAGTCAATAGCATCGGTATATTTAAAGCTAATCACCACGTCGCCACGTTTGTTCAGGTAGCCATAGCGCCCGTCTTTGCTGGCAAGAAACAAGTTATTAGAGGGATCATCAAGGTCTTCGTATAAAGGGCGTATCATCCAGTGCCCGCGTTTATCAATCATCCCATACCGGCATGAATCTGCTTCGCAATTACCAACCCCCACTATAGCATAACCGTTTTCAAAAAGGCCTGCATAATTAAACACACCATCAAAAGCCCTGTTGTTACCTTTATCAATATAGTAATACTCACATTTTTCATCGGTACAAGGTTTCACCCTAACTGCTGCCAACCCTTCTTTAAATGCCAGGCCCTCTTCATATTCCAAAGGGATGATTGAAACCAACGAGTCGGGCCTGGGTTGAATTACATAGCCCACTTTGCCACCCTGCTTAAAAGGCTGCAAATCCATTTTGCTCCACTCTATATCGCGTGCTATCCGGCTTTTATTGGGAAAACCCGGGTAATCCTGTTCAAACTTCCGGTAAACACCCTCTGTATCTGCAGCGGTATAAAGCAGGTAAAACTGTAGCCAGGCATCATTATAATTACGGTTCTGCGGATAGTTATCAATAAAGTTTTTAAAAGCATCAATGGTACCGTTATACGTTACCATGGTGTAAATACTGTCTTCAATAGCATTAAAAGCCGGGTGGCGCTTATAGTTTTTTTCAAATTCAAGATAACCGGCCAGGTCATGCCTATTATTGTAGTAGGCCAGCAAGGTACTGTCATATTTTTGCCGGGCTTCAGGAATGTACGTTCCGGTAGGGTACAGGTCAATGTACTTCTTATAGCTCTGGTAAGTACCATCGGCCGTGGTTTGCTCGTAGCGTAGTTTTTCAAACAATACCGAGGCATCTTTTAATTGGTCGGCCTGTGGGTATTTTTGCATAAAAACATACAGGCTATCGGGGTTATTGGCGCCACGCGCCCGTATGTATGCTAACTGGTTGCGGTTAGAGGTAGCCCTGAAAATAAGCCCCGAATCGGTATATAAATCCAGAAAATGCTGGTACGATTCAACTGAGTGTTGATGTTCGGCTACTGCGTAAGCCGATTGATTTATTTCCTGTTGCAAGGCTTTTATGGTGTAATCGCGCACGCCCAGGCCCAGGAACTTCTTTGTTTGTTTATCATCAGGTGGCAGGGGTATTTTTGATGCCGCCCTTTTTATAAAAAGGTTGGCCGAATCAAGGTTGTAGTCTTTATTATCCTTAAGAAAATAGTATTTGGCCAAACCGTAATTAAC
>DASZPC010000294.1:0-2090 GCA_035550455.1 Chitinophagales bacterium
TATAAAACGTAGAAGTCTGCGTAATAGGCTTTGAACTTTTAAGGTTATGAATATGTTTTAAGTTGCTTGGTATCAGTTATGCCATTGCTTGTTCCACTTTTGTTTAATGAAAAAAAGCAACCTCATCGGCACCTCCGTTTCGCGGGCAATACCCTCCGAAACCTGCAATGGCACACTGATAGAGTAAAACTTAACTTATACCGACAATAATTTTAAAGTAGAAATTCGCCTAAAAACTATTTTTGCAATTCAATTAAAATGTAGAAAGTATAATTGCGATAGGCTGTTTTGATTTTAGTATTTCAAAGTTAAACAAAAGAAATTGAATTCTCCAAATAAATTTTCTGTATCTGATAAAACCATACTCATTAAAGGCGCCCGTGTACATAATTTAAAAAATGTTGATGTTGAGCTGCCTAAAAACAAATTTATAGTTATTACCGGGGTTTCGGGCTCCGGTAAATCATCGCTTACAATAGATACACTTTATGCCGAAGGCCAAAGGCGGTATGTAGAATCGCTCTCTTCCTATGCCCGGCAATTTCTTACCCGTATGGATAAACCCGATGTTGACTACATTAAAGGTTTATGCCCCGCTATTGCTATTGAACAAAAAGTAAGTACAAGAACAACACGCTCCACAGTTGGCTCACTTACCGAGATATACGATTATTTGCGGCTTTTGTTCGCCCGGGTGGGCAAAACCTATTCGCCGGTATCGGGGCAAGTGGTAGCCAAGCATGAGGTAAAAGATGTAGTTGACTTTGTTTTTAACTTGGATGAAGGCACCCGCATTTTCATCTATTTTGAAGAAAAAGCACAAAAAAACCAGGCCGAAACCCTGAAATTATTGCTCCAAAAAGGGTTTACCAGGGTAAAATTCAAAGAAGAAACAGCAAAAATTGAAGAGTTGCTGGAAAATAAAGAAGCGCTGAAAACCAAAACGGCTGCCATTGCCGTTCTGGTTGACCGCTTAGTGGTTAAAAGAGGCGAGGACGAATTGCAATCGCGCGCCGCCGATTCTATACAAACCGCCTTTAGCGAAGGGCGTGGAGAGTGTAAAATAGAATGCCAAACCGCCAATGGCACAAAAAAGGAAGTCGTTTTTTCTAACAAATTCGAAGCAGATGGAATGGCCTTTGAGGAGCCCAGCCCTAATTTTTTCAATTTTAACAACCCTTATGGCGCCTGTAAAACCTGCGAAGGCTTTGGCACTGTAATAGGTATTGATGAAGATTTAGTTTTCCCCGATAAAGAACTTTCGGTTTACGAAGGAGCCATTGCCCCTTGGCGCGGCGAAAAAATGAGCGAATGGGCCGAGCCGCTGATTAAAAAAGGCGTAATGTTCGATTTTCCCATCCACCGGGCTTATAAGGACTTAAGTGATGAGGAAAAGCAATTGCTATGGACCGGCAATGAATATTTCAATGGCCTGCACGAGTTTTTCAGGTACCTGGAAGAAAAGAGCTATAAAATACAGTACCGGGTTATGGCCAGCCGCTACAGGGGCAAAACCACCTGCCCCGATTGTAATGGCTCGCGCGTAAGGCCCGATGCTAAGTTTGTAAAAATTGAGGGCAAAAATATTTCCGAACTGCTACTAATGCCCATAAAAGAGCTACATGCCTTTTTTGCAGCATTAAAACTAAATACCACCGATGGTAAAATTGCCGAGCGCATTTTGCTTGAAATAAATGCCCGCCTGCAAACCATGATGGATGTGGGCTTGGGCTACCTTACGCTTAACCGCATTTCAAATACGCTTTCAGGTGGCGAAACACAGCGCATTAACCTTACCCGCTCTATAGGCAGCAACCTTACTTCATCACTCTATATTTTAGATGAGCCGAGTATTGGCCTGCACCAGCGCGATACCGAAAGGCTGATAAAAGTACTTAAAAACCTGCGCGATTTGGGCAATACCGTGGTAATAGTGGAACATGACGAGGATATCATGAAGGCCAGCGACCATGTTGTTGATATGGGCCCCGAAGCCGGTGTTTTTGGCGGCGAGGTAATGTTTAACGGCAGTTCTAAACAACTGCTGAAAGCCGATACTTTAACCGCCCAATACCTGAACGGCGAACTTG
>DASZPC010000295.1:0-4174 GCA_035550455.1 Chitinophagales bacterium
GTAGTGGGCGATACAATATCAATAGCATCGCATAGTTCAATTAATTTTTTGGGAGATTCGAAACGTTTTATGCCAAACTCCTCTGTGGCATTGGCCGCATTTTTATCGTCAGGATCGAAGAACCCCACCATTTCGTAGCCCGGAATTTCCTTAATCAGCTTTACGTGAATTTTACCCAGGTGACCCACCCCAAAAACACCAATACGGACATGTTTTCCCATTGCCAGCGAATTTAACCGCCCTGCTAAGTTAGACCGTTAAACCCGGTAAAATAATTTGCATGCAATAGTGTGGATTGTAGCTAATGAGTAGACAGCCACCAGCCATGGCCGTTTGCCAGCTTAAACGGCTTAGCAAAGGATAATAAAAAACGCCCAGGCCAATAACCTTTGGCGGGGCAAATGCGTATAATAATGAAGATTTTAGCGATAGAGACACTGGTTTTCAATAAAATAACACTGAATAAGGTAGTTTATGGCAAAAAAAGGTCATGAAACGGCTTTTTTTGCCATGATGCAAATCATTAATGAATGAGAAAAAGAATTGCGAAATAATTTTTGCGGTTCAAATCAAATACTGTTAATTTACAACCAAAATTACACAATTATGAAGAAGTTCTACCCTTTAGCAGCAATCGTGCTCCTATCTTTTGGTTTGAAAGCACAATCATTAACGCCTACTGTTATTGCCAGTACAGGCGGTTATTCATATAGTTCATCGGCAGGTGTAAGCCTATCGTACACCGTAGGTGAAATGACGATGGTACAAACATTTTCGGCAGGTGGCAATATCCTTACCCAGGGTTTTCAACAACCGAACGATGAGGTATTAGGCCTTATTGATGTGGCACAGGACAATTTTGGTTCGTTTGTGGTTTATCCTAACCCCGCAGTAGATAATTTTTGGTATGGCTTTCAATTACCGGAAGCAGGCAGGGTTAGCTTTGTAATGACCGACATGCTTGGCCAAAAAATAAGCGAAGTTTATAATGCAAACTATGACAATGGCAAAATTGTAGAAGAGGCAAATGTTTCTACACTGGCTGCAGGTGTATACTTCCTTACCATGAACTTCACTTCCGCCAAAGACGGAAAAACACATATCGCTACCAAGAAAATACAGGTAGTTAGATAGTTCCCTGACAACACACCATTATCAAACATTTTAAAAAACTTAAGCATGAAGAAAGGATTTCTATCCCTGGCATTTACGCTATTGGTATGCCTAATAGTGAGTGCACAATCCGTGCCGCCTCAACAAATGAACTACCAGGCGGTGGTGCGCGATAACAACGGCAATCCTATTGCCAATAACACACCTGTTAAACTACGTTTTACTATCCACGACGGCTCACAGGGCGGTACCCCGGTGTACACTGAAACGCTGAGCACTTTTGCCAACCAACTTGGGCTGGTAAATGTGGCTATAGGTAGCAATGCCAACCTTGGCATTGTTGACTGGAGCACCGGTGCTAAATACTTACAGGTAGAAGTTGATGTAAACAATACCGGTATCTTTACTTCGATGGGTACCAGCCAGTTATTAAGTGTGCCATACGCTTTGTATGCCGGTAACGGCGGCGGCGGTGGCTCAACAGGCCCTGCCGGCCCTACAGGCCCCACCGGCCCTACCGGAGCTGATGGTGTTAATGGTGTAACAGGCGCTACCGGCCCTACCGGTTCAGGAGCAGGCCCAACAGGCCCAACAGGCCCTACCGGTGCAACTGGTACAGGTGGTGGTGCTACCGGCCCAACCGGCCCTACTGGTGCAGGAACAACCGGTGCTACCGGCCCAACTGGTGCAACTGGCGCAACCGGTGCAACCGGTGCAGGCAGCGCTTCGGGCACCCTGAACTATGTTGCTAAATTTACCCCTAACGGCACCAGCTTAGGCAACTCTACCATTTTTGACAATGGCACTGCCGTAGGTATTGGTACCACCACTTTAACAGCAGCGAAGGTTACCATAGTTAACAGCGCTATTTCGAGCACAGGCAATACCTCGTTTTATGTTGCATCATCTGGCGGCGCTACTGCCAACAGCGTTTATTCAGGTGTTACATCAAGCATTGGCGGTTCAAACGGCTATCAAATTGCCCTTCGTGGCATAGCAAGCACTACCAACGCACAAGTTAATTTGGGCGCTTATGGTTTTGCTTCAAAGGCACTTGTTAACTATGGTGTTGAAGGCGATGCGATTGGAACCACCAGCGCCAGTGGTGCTAATATTGGCCTGGAAGCTAATGTGGACAGCTCTCAAAACATTAACCGTGGTGTTGAATCTGATGCAGCCTCATCAATAGGCTCGGCTGAAAACGATGCCGTATGGGGCCTGGCTGAAGGCCACGGAGCCAGCATATATAACCTGGGCACCTTTGGTGTAGCTCACTTTGGCGGGTATAACGTTGGTGCTTATGGTTTAGTTGATACTACAGACAATACCAACACTTATATTGGTGTAGTTGGCGATGCCGGGCAGTGTACCAACTGTGCCACCAATAACTATGCCGGTGTATTTTTCGGCGACCTTGCTGTACAAGGTAACTTATCGAAAACAGGTGGTACTTTTAAAATTGACCACCCACAAGACCCAGCCAACAAATATCTGATACACAGTTTTGTTGAAAGCCCTGATATGATGAACATATACAACGGCAATATTACTACTGATGCCAATGGCGAAGCTGTAGTAAGCCTGCCTTCGTACTTTCAGGCTGAGAACGTTGATTACCGTTACCAGTTAACTGTAATTGGAACTTTTGCGCAAGCTATTGTGGCAAAAGAAATAGCGGGCAACCAGTTTACTATTAAAACCAACCAACCTAACGTAAAAGTTAGCTGGCAGGTAACCGGTGTTCGTAATGACGTATGGGCACAACAACACAGGGTTGTGGCTGAAGTTGACAAAGGCGCTAACAGGGGTAAATACCTGCACCCAGAATGCTATGGCTTGCCTGTAAGCCTGCGTATTAACTATGCCGCCAACCTTAAAACACAACATATTGGCAAGGCTGTAAAAGCCACTGCTACCAAGTAATTAGTAAAGTTTAATTACAGGAAAGGCCATCCCGAACAGGGTGGCCTTTTTGTTTTTGGGGAAAGGGCGACGGAGGATGAGAGATGAAAAGTGAAAGGGGAAAAGAAAGCGCGAGTGAGAGGGACAGGGGACGAGGGAAGATGAGAAGGGAGAAGGTGAGAAGTGAAAAGTGAGCGTGAAAGGGGTGAAGAAGAGGCTGTTTGAATTTTCACATAAATGTGAAGTTATAGTAGTTGTATTTGTTGCATAAGGGGTGCCGGGCGATGTATATTTGGTTAAAGGCTATAAGCCCGCCGCTCTTTGACATGCTGTAATACAGGTTTATAGTTGCCGCTTTTGCGGGGTTATTTCAAATTCAATTTGCCAAAGGGTTGGTGCTTTAAAAGCAGGGGTAAAAGCAGTTTTTCTATTTTTATCTAAAATAGATAACTATTTGATTTTCAATTATATAAAACAGAAAAATAGAAAAAGTAGACAAATATAGATAATGATTTTTATTGATAATCAATTAGTTGCGAAAATAAAATAGATAAGAAACTGACTATCAATTTCTTATAACAAAAATGAGATTAACGCCTGAAATAAGCGCTCCGGGCAGCCATGCCGGGCACCCGGAAGACAGGCGAAAAATTCTTAAGCAGCCTTTTTAAAAACCAGCCAATGTAATTGCATGGCCAATATTAGACCGCACAGTTTTTAGGTTTTAATGCGGGAGTTTGAACAGGTCTTTAGCTTTTTGTTCAGCGTCCTTTTTAGCCTTATCGGCGGCATCCTGTGCGGCCTTTTTAGCTTTATCGGCAGCTTCTTTAGCTTTCTGCTCGGCTTGCTGTTTAGCTTGAGCGGCCTGTTGTTCGGCCTGCTTTTTGGCCTCATCGGCTTTTTGCTTAGCCAGGTCTTCGGCTTGTTTTTTCAGGTCCTGAACAGTATTGGTATTAGCGCCCGAGCCAGAACTGCCACCGGGAACCACTTTTGATAGTGTAACCTGTGGTTTAGCCATAGTGCCTTTTACCTTGAAAACAAAGCTGAAAACATCGGGCATGGCCAAATTAAGCCCGGGGATTTTAGCCAGCAGGCCCTGTGCATAAGAGGCCGCCGAGCCAAGCTCCTTGCTTGGCACATCGAGGCGGAGGTCGTAATC
>DASZPC010000296.1:0-5317 GCA_035550455.1 Chitinophagales bacterium
AGCTCGAAAAAACCAACATCAGCAAACTGAAGGTGGCGTAATAATTGATTAACTAGTTTTCCCGGCTTCAAAACGCCTTTTAAAGGCAAACATTACCCAATGTTTACTCAGATCGCCAATATCGTTTTGCTCTTTTTTTGATAAATGGTAGTACAATTCATTAAACAGCAACATTATTCCTGCAACTTTGCCATTGCGCCTGTCTATAATCAGGGGTAAATAGGGCAAATCACTGTTATCCCATGCCAATTCAAAAATTAGCAATTCAAAATTTCCTTTTTCAATACGCTCATAAATTGATAAGCCTGATGCGGAAGCGGATGGGCGCTTTAATTTCAAAATAAGTTCACCGGCAATGGGTAAATATTTAACAATAGTAACTTTAGGCTGCCACAATAGTTTTTGAATCTCTGTTTCTTTTCCCTCTTCCAATATAAAATAAGCTGCTGATAATTGATTGTATATTGGTGTTTATTAAACCTGAACCACTTTAACAGCATAATTTTTCCATTTGCGGCTTTATGAAGGAATTAATACAGGACAATCACTTTCCCTGTGCTAAAATAAGTTTTGTTTTCTGTAAAAACTCTCACTGCTTCATGTGCCATTCCAACAGTTTATAAACCGGCTCGCGGTTAATGTTCCCTAAGTGGCAGCCAAATTTTTCGGCTACTTTTTCCAGTATAGGTTTCATAAAAAAAGCAATAGAGCCTACAAAATGTACGGGGTACTGTTTGTAGTTTTCGTAACAGCAAACATGGTATTTAAAAAACTGAGTAAAACCCTGTTCCACCATTTCGTCCATAAACTCCTTATCGGGGCTTTCGCTCAGTACTTTGGCATAGCCGGCCAGGTACACATTGGCATGGGGCTTTTGGTACACGCTTTCAATAATTTTTTCTTTTTCCACCTTGTATTTATCCTCCAGTAGTTTTGCAGTTTCTGCAGGTAGCTGCTTATATAAATACAGGGCCATCAGTTTTTTGCCAAAGTAAGCGCCGCTGCCTTCATCGCCCAGCACATAGCCCAGCGCAGGCACCACCTCTGTAAGGTCTTTGCCGTTATACAAGCCCGAGTTAGAACCGGTGCCCAGTATGCCCACAATACCGGTTCCACCGCTATAGGTGGCCACCGCCGCTGCTTTCAGGTCATGGTCAACACTAATCGTTTCGGCTTCGGTAAAAAATTTCTTCAGCGCATCGGCTACGGTTTTATTGCGCGCCGGGCTGCTGCAACTGGCCCCATAAAAAAACACCCGCTTAAAATGCGTACGTATATTTACCAGTTCCGCATGCTTCATCATTTCATTGTAAATAGATTCCGTGCTGTGGAACAGGGGGTTAAACCCTATGGTTTGGTATAACTCGTGTTTTTCGGTAAGCCAGTTGGTTTTGGTCGACCCGCTTTCGGCAATAATAGTCATGCGCTACAATTTCATTATCAATTAATAGCTAAGTTACAATTATTTCGGGCGGTAATAACACCGGTGCTTATAAAACACTGGCAAGCGCTTTATGGGCGCCATCGCAAAAAGGCATCTTCTGGCTCATGCCGCAACGGCATATCGATACCTTTTCCCTTTTTTCGAGTATAGTGCCATCCTCCATTATCACCTCAAACGAACCGGTAATAGAAACCGGCCCGCGTGGCTTTAGCTGAATGGTGGCATAATCTTTCTTTCCTTCTTCAAACGGTTCTTCCATAATTATCGAAGCAGGGTAACAGAACCTGCAAGTTTATTATCCGAGTGGTTGTTCAGCCAAACTAATTTGGCAACATAAGTATATACCCCTTCAGGGGCCGGTTGGCCTTTATAGGTTCCATCCCACATAAAGTTAATGTCGTTACTTTCAAATACTTTTTCGCCAACACGGTCAAAAATCATTATCTCCAGTTGTTTAATGGTTAGCAGGTTACCAAAAAGCTGCCACAAATCATTATTGCCATCATTATTAGGCGAAAAGGCGCTGGGGAAGAAAATATTGTAATCGGGTATCACATTTATATTGAAGGTAAGATGCCCCGAACAGCTATCCTCGTTAGTAATAGTAACTGTATATGGCTGCGAATACACACCGCTGAAAAGCGGGTCGGGGCAATCATAGCAGCTAAGCCCGAACTGCGGCTGCCAGTCATAGGTAACAATTTCTGTCTGGTTATTGGTTGTGGTTAATTGCAGGCTCTGTCCCAGTTTAACATCGGCAGGCAGTGGCGCCACTTCAACAATAACTTCTTCCGGTTGGTCCACCATCGCCGAATCGGTTATACTGCAACCACTGGCATCGGTAATGGTAACGGTATAATTACCGGCCGGTACATTGCCGTCTATCCCTGAGGTGTTCGATGCCCCATTTGAAAAATGGTAACTGAAACCAGGCGTTCCGCCACCGGCCACCACCACTACCTTACCATTGGTATATCCATAGCACGAAGGCATGGCCGTGGCAATCACATCTGTTAACTGGGGTGGTTCGGCAACCGTTATTGTTCCGGTATCAACACAGGCGTTTTGGTCGGTTACATATACATCATAAGCGCCCGGTGCAAGGTTATTAAACTGCCCCGTTTGCGAATTAAGCGAGGCAGAGCCAAGCACAGCGCTAAAATCATAGCCCGGTACGCCACCGGTGGCACTGCTGGTAATAGTACCATCCGTTAACCCATAGCACGAAACTGGTGTAGCCGTGCTATTAAAAACAATAGCAGGTGGCTGTGTAATAGTGGCGGTTTGTATCAGGCTGCAACCATTGTTATCAGTAACGGTAATGCTGTAATTGCCTGCCGGTATATTATTCGCACTGGCCGCGCCGCTCACATTGGGGTTCCAGCTATAACTATAAGCCGGTGTTCCGCCGGTTGCAGCAACCAGCACACTACCTGTTGAAAGGCCGTTGCACAAAACATCAGTATGCGTTTCACTGCTGGCTAAAACCGTTGGTTGTGTTACCGTAGCAGTGGCAGTGGCAGTACATGCGTTCTGGTCCGTAACCGTAATATTATATACGTTGGCGGCAAGGTTATTAAACTGCCCGCTGCCCGAACTGTAATTACCACCTCCGCCCATAGCACTAAAACTATAATTAGGCACACCGCCGGTGGCAGTGGCAGTAACAACACCATCGCTTAACCCAAAACATGTTACCGGGGTGGCCACTGCTGCTAAGGTTAACTGTGGCGGTTGGTTAATTATATAAGTTTCCGTAACCGTGCAATGGCTGGCATCGGTTACTGTTATATGATAAGTGCTGGCCACAAGGGTGGTTGCCGATGATGAATTACTTATGTTCGGGTTCCATGTATAGCCATAACCCGGTATACCACCGCTGGTTGTTAAACTGATAGAACCGGTTGCCTGCCCGTAGCATTTTACATCCACCTGTGTTTCGGCAACTGTAATTTGTGTAGGCTGGCCAATATTAAAACTGGTTGAAACTGAACACATGGCACTATCTGTAAACGTTACATTATAAATACCCTGCGTTAATCCGGTGGCAATATTTGTGCTGCTAACATTAGAACTCCAGGTAAAACTATATGGGGCAATACCACTGGTGGCTGTTACCACCGCCGAACCATCGTTGCCTCCATAACACGTTACGCCAGTAGAAGCTGTGTCCATAGCAGGTTGGTCAATTCTTACAGAATGGTGCATGGTATCGGTACACAGGGTTTGGTCGGTAACCACAAGACTAACATTATACGTCCCCGGACTGCTAAAAGTATGTTGTGGTGTTTGCTGGTTGCTGGTAGCGCCATTATCATCAAAATCCCACTGATAGCCGATAATATTGTTCAACCCCGATTGCGATGTACTGGTAAAGGTAACCGTATCGGCCCCGCAATGGATAAAATTCGTTCCAACAACATAATCAGAATAGAAGTAAGCACAAACCTTTTGTACGTTATACTGCCCGCCGGTAGCGCCTGTCCAGCCCCAGTAAAGCGAGTTTTGCCCGCCAAAAATACTGTTTACCAAACCGGTGGAAAAAGTATAGGTAAGGCGTTGGCTGCCATCAAAATAAATGGTCATGGTTTGGGTGCCCGGATCCCAGACAATTTCGGTGGTATGCCAGGCGCCATCATCGGCATTAGCACCCGAAGCCAGCATGGGTACCGGTCCGGCTAAATTAGGGCACAGGTAGCCCTGCGTATCAATAGCAATATGTTCCTGCGATATATCACATGAACCGGCTGGTGGATTGGAATGTGTATCGTATTCTATGCCTAACGACTTACCTACAAAGTTCTGATAGCCCATCCCCCCGCCTGTAGATGGCGGAATACCATTATTTTGATTTTGTATAACGAAAACGATACCATCAGCGCCCGTACCGTTGTTCGACCCTAAAAATAGCCTGAATGAAAAATCAAAGGGATTGTTAAGGTCAATAGGATTCTGGTTCCAAATTGCCCCGTGTTTGTAAAAAGAATCAATAGTTAATTGATAGCAACTGCAACTCAATTGCATGGCGTTATTATTATTCGCCTGTGGTATTACAAATGCCTGCGCATCTGCCTGCATTGAAAAAACTAAACACAAAAGGATAACTACTAAAGGCCTCATGGTTGAAAGGGTGCAAATTTGCGCGAAAAATATCATATTTCCTTATCTGGCCAATGACAGGATAGTTTACCTGTCATTGGCGAAATAATACATAGCAAATCGGGGGTATGGCAGTTGGTTATCTTAAAAGCGTTATACTGCCTTTTATCGCATTGTCTGAATGGTTGTTTAACCACACTATTTTTACAATGTAGCTGTATATGCCTTCGGGGGCTGGCTTGCCTTTATAAGTTCCATCCCACTTAAAGTTAACGTCATTGCTGTCAAACACCTTCTCACCTATCCTGTCAAACACCATTACCTCAAATTGTTTTATGGCAGTAATTTTTCCAAAAAGCTGCCAATAATCGTTGTTACCATCTCCGTTAGGGGTAAACGCGTTGGGCAGGAAGATAGTATAGTCGGGCACTACGGTAACTACAAACTGCGCCGTGCCGTTACAGCCGTCCTGGTTGGTTACAGTTAAAGTATAAGGCTGCGAGTAAACACCGTTAAAGGTTGGGTCAGCACAATCATAACAGCTTAGCCCAAACTGTGGGTCCCATAAATAAGTCAAAGTACCGGTTTGGTTGGTAGTAGCTGTCAACTGTAAAGATTCACCCAGTTTCACCTCCACCGGCGAAGGGCTTACTGTTACTTCTACCGAATCTGGCTCAACTAAAGTGGCCGAGTCGCTTACAGAACAGTTATTTACATCGGTTACGGTAACAGCAAAGGTACCAGCGCCCAAACCGCTTATCATTCCTGCTGAAT
>DASZPC010000297.1:0-2060 GCA_035550455.1 Chitinophagales bacterium
GACCCGCGCTGGAGCAGGAAACTGGACGGTCCGTTTCACAGTGTAATATTCAATGTGCTTTCATCGCAAAATACAATTACACTTAAAAACTCGGTGCTAAAACTGGATGTGGGTTTTCAATCGAACTCGCGGCGGGAAGACGAGGGCGGCGGCAAAATAAGCCTGAACATGCTGCTCACCACCGGCTTATATAATCTGCGCTGGATAAAAGATATTAATGAGAAAGTTGAGTTTATACTGAGTAACCTTTCGAGTTTTGAAAATAACACGAACTATGGTTCGCGGGTGATAATACCGGACGCCGATATGTTTGAAGAGGCCGTTTCGGGTTATTTCAGGTTCAGGCTAAATAAGGTGATAATAGAAACCGGCGCGGGCTTGAACGATAAGTGGATTAAAACCCTGCTTACCCCTGGCGTAAACACCCCCGGCCGTAGCATACACCCTTTTGCCAAAAACTGGATAACCGGCAATGGATTGATTGGTATAAGCTATAACCCGATACAACAGTTTAATGCCAAGCTGAATTTTTCGACTGGGTTCAGGGCGCCAAACCTGGCCGAACTTTCATCGAACGGATTGCACGAGGGGATTTTTCATTATGAACTTGGCGACCCGAATATGAAGACCGAGCAGAACATAAGCGTTGACCTGATGCTGAATTATACCGACCGGTGGTTTAATGTGTTTGTGTCGGGCTTTAACAACAAGTTTTTTAACTATATCTACCTGCAACAAATTAACCGCGATTTTTATGGGTTCCCCTGGTATGATTATATGCAGCAGGATGCTGACTTATATGGCGGCGATGCCGGGTTTGAATTTACCCCGCAAAGCGCTGCTACCGGGCTGGCTATAGGCGCTGATTTTTCGACCATTACCGGCAAAACAAAAGATCGCAATAACCTGCCATATATACCGGCCAGAAAAATAAGCAGCCATGCCAAATATAGTCACGATATGGGCAAGAAGGTAAAGAACGCTTTTGTGAGCGCAGGCTTTGATTATGTTTTTGCACAAAACCGCCCCGCCCCGCTTGAAACAGCTACGCCAGCCTATTACCTGTTTAGTGCCTCGATAGGGTTGCAGGTAGCACTGAAGCGGACTGTGCTAAGCATAAGCGTAACCGGCAATAATTTATTGAACGCACAGTACTGGGACCATCTTTCGCGGTTTAAGCAATACGGCATTTATAATATTGGCCGCGACATTATACTTAATGTAGGCGTGCCTATTTCATTTAATTATTTAACCAAATCCAATAAAACCAAAAACCCAAAGCAATGAAGAAGACGATTTTCCCTGTTGTAATTGGCGCCACTATGATGGGCCTGCTTATGAATTTAGCCAGTTGTGAAAAAGACAAAGGCACACCGCCTACTATTTCGCTGATATCGGCGCCAGGCTACATTTCAAAGGATACCACTTTGAGCGCCGGAACACCGTTTTTAATTGGGGTGAACTCGGCACTTGCTGAAGAGGGAGATGTGCTGAAAACCATGAACCTCTCATTAAGCGTAAACGGTGGGGCTGACAGCACTATTGAAAATGTAAATATCCCTTCGGCGTACCAGAGTGTTTACACCCAAACAGACAGCTTTACAGCGGTTTCGACCAAAGAGAAATTTACTTACACTGTTACTAACCGCGATGGCATAACCAACAGCGTAAACGTAACTATTAACTAACAGGCTGTAAGCCAAATGTTAGTTAAAAAATGCCGGTAAGGGACAGGTAGCGTACAAAATATTATGTTTGCGCGTTGTTATGCGCATGAACATTACCAAAACAGTACGCACTGCTATAGCAGTAGCCAGCCTTGCCGGCATTATTTTTTTTATAAGCTCGTGTAAATCGAAGGGAAGCGGTACGCCGCTGGTAACCGTTGAATCGTACACGGGTTATGTTTATAAGGATTCAACTATAGCCCATGGACAAACTTTTAACGTGTGGATTATTGCGCAAAAACAAGGGGTAAACGACCTGTTGGAAACGGGGAAGTTTTCAAAAAGCATAAATGGCGGGCCCGATAGTATTTATCAAACCATGGTATTGGCCAC
>DASZPC010000298.1:0-2367 GCA_035550455.1 Chitinophagales bacterium
GGCTTTATCGCCTTTATGAATCGTCCAGGCGCGTACTTCTTTCTCACCGGCCGTAAAATAAGTTTGCAGGTTAAGCAGGTGGTAGGCGGCACGTATTAAACGGTTTAATCCCGATTCAGTCAATCCCATATCTTTTAAAAAGGCATCGCGGTCTTCGGCGCTTTCCAGCACGGCAATTTCCGATTCAATAGCCGCCGAAATAATTACCACTTCGGCATTCTCATTCGTTACTGCCTGGCGCACCTGCTCTACAAAGGCATTGCCATTTACCACACTTCCTTCTTCCACATTGCAGCAATATATTACCGGTTTGGCGGTAAGCAGTTGTATGTCCTCAATGTATTTATAGTCTTCTGGCGCTACTGCAGCAGTACGGGCGCTTTGCCCGGCTTCAAGGTGGCTTTTGTAAACAGCCAGCACATCAAGGCTGCGTATAACCTCTTTATCGCCGCTCTTGGCCATTTTCTTCATCCGTTCAATCTTCTTGTCAACACTTTCCAGGTCTTTTAACTGTAGTTCGGTATCAACAATTTCCTTGTCGCGTACCGGGTTTACCGAGCCGTCAACGTGTATGATATTCGGGTCTTCAAAGCACCTCAATACATGTATAATGGCATCTACATTCCTGATGTTGCCCAAAAACTGGTTGCCGAGGCCCTCGCCTTTGCTGGCGCCTTTTACCAAACCGGCTATATCTACAAATTCAATAGTGGTTGGCACCACCCGTTGGGGTTTTACCAGTTCTTCCAACTTATTTAACCGCGAATCGGGCACAGTAACAACGCCCACGTTAGGGTCAATAGTACAAAACGGAAAATTGGCTGCCTGCGCTTTAGCTGATGATAAGGCATTAAATAAAGTTGACTTGCCTACGTTGGGCAACCCTACTATACCACACTGTAAACCCATGGTTCAAAATTTTGCGCGGCAAATATAGTAATTGGCAGTAGCGGGCAAAGACAAGTAAGAAAAGAGCCGGAATTTTGAGGTGAAGTGAAAATTGTGTTCGCAAATAACCAGATGAGCTATTTTAATTCACGGGCTGGGATAGTTACCACTCTGTTATTACGCATAATAACAAGCTTTTGATTTTGTTCTTTAGCCTCTTTTAAAAACTTCTTTGAAGAAAGGATGATGCCCCTCTTTACTTTTTTTACCAGTAAATCAAGTTTTTCGTCTTTACTCATTTGCTTTTATTTTATCCCAGATAATAGTATTATGTACTATAATTTTTGCACCTCTTTTCTCAGCTATAAAATTAGGAATTTCAGGGGAGTTATCCATAACTATCCATCTGTCTGCCAAAGATAAATATATGTTGAAAAGATTTTTAAGCCCCTTTCAAATCTTCTTTTGATGATTTCCTTTGGAATATCATGCCCACCATTTTTTACCCTTTGCTTTACACGCTTTATTGCCTCATCTACATTTTGCAGGTATACAAAAAGTAAAAATATTTCGTAGCCCCCTTTTTCAGATCTTTAATTAGCTGGGCATAGCTCCGGGTAGAAAGGGTTGTTTCTATTGCAAAATCTTCATTTTCGTCAGCTAATTCACGAATCCTTTCCAACATTATTCTTCCTGCCATAAAGGCAACTCCATTAGGGTTAAAAGGGGATAGGCCCCGTGCTATTTCATCGGCATTTACAAATTCTTTAACGCCAAGATAGCCGGGTAACAGGTTTTTACTAAGAGTGGTTTTACCTGCACCGTTGCATCCTGCAATAACATACATGGTTGGCATAAGGGCTTTATTTATAATTCACTCAATTTCATTACCTCGTTCTCCCTTACGCCCCGTTCGGTCTGCTTAAGGCTGCACAGTTCATTTACCCGGTCGTGCTCAAAAAACAGGTAGTAGTTGTTGGTAACGGCTTCGGTTAAGAATTTCTGCTTTTCGTCGAGCGTTAATAAAGGGCGGGTATCGTAGGCCATTACGTAGGGTATAGGTATATGCGCCATACTGGGTATTAAATCGGCACAGTAAACAATGGTTTTACTGCCTTTATTTATAAGCGGTGTAAACATAGATTCGGTATGCCCCGAAACGGTTTTGAGGGTAATGTTGGGGTTTACTTCAGTGCTGCCATCATTGGTAAATTTCAACTGGCCGCTTTCCTGTATAGGCAATATATTTTCTTTTAAAAACGAGGCCTTCTCTCGGGCGTTGGGCTTAGTGGCCCATTCCCAGTGTTTTTCGTTACTCCAATAGGTAGCATTTTTAAAAGCAGGGGAGTAGGCGCCATTTTCATTTTTCCATATGGCCCCGCCGCAATGGTCAAAATGCAGATGCGACAGGATTACGTCGGTTACTTCATCTAAGCTATACCCCAATTGGTTGATTGATTTTTCCAAACTGGCTTCTCC
>DASZPC010000299.1:0-6568 GCA_035550455.1 Chitinophagales bacterium
TGTGCGTAGTGGCGGTTAGCTGTTTGATATTCTACGTGTGCTGTATTAATAGTAATACCCCTTTCCTTTTCTTCAGGTGCATTGTCAATCGAAGAATAGTCCCTCACTTCAGCCAGACCTCTCTTCGACAATACCGTAGTAATAGCGGCAGTCAAAGTGGTTTTACCATGGTCAACGTGGCCGATAGTACCAATGTTAACATGCGGCTTGTCCTTAATGAATTTTTCTTTAGCCATTGTTATTGATTTTTAAGGTTGTTTTTAAATGTTTATGTTGTTTTTCTGTTTACACAATTTTCATTCTCACTAATTACACCAATGTTGAAAGCAACATTGCTTTGAGCCGTTGATGGGAATTGAATGCAGGCGCTTTGGCCTGCATCGGGACATTCATCGTCCCGACCCGCGAATTCAATACTCAAAGAACTGCCCTTCCACTTTGAGCCGTTGATGGGAATCGAACCCGCGACCTCTTCCTTACCAAGGAAGTGCTCTACCACTGAGCTACAACGGCAGCTTTGAAATTCCGGACGCCGGACCTCCCATCCTTCATGCGCAATTTCTGTGGAGCGGGAGACGAGGCTCGAACCCGCGACCTACAGCTTGGAAGGCTGTCGCTCTACCAACTGAGCTACTCCCGCAATTTACTTTCCGATTTCGCATTCATGGATTTTTGATTTATAAAATCTGAAACCATAAATGCTGATACCCGAAATACCAGTGGGCAAGGATGGATTCGAACCACCGAACTCCGAAGAGGACAGATTTACAGTCTGTTGCCGTTGGCCACTTGGCTACTTGCCCATTATTATACCAAAGAACTAAAATACAGAGCCAGCGGAGGGGATCGAACCCCCGACCTGCTGATTACAAATCAGCTGCTCTACCAGCTGAGCTACGCGGGCACTTACCCTTATTTTAAGGGGTTTAAACAGTTTTTAATAAAAAAACACGCAAAACCCTCCCAAAAACGGGACGCAAATCTAAACAGTTAATTCAATTTTCAAAAGTGAGTAAAAAGAATTTACTCCTAACCTTGAAAAGGCATTTAAACGGCGGGCAAAAATAAGGGGCAATTGAGTTACTTTCTGTAGGCGTAAAGCAAAACAAAAACGGGGCTTACGGGCCCCGCTTATTGATTAAAAAAAATTTAATATTCCTTTTGTCTTGCTTTTTGCTTTTTGAGCTGGCCGGCTATGGTGTGTAACGCCAGGTCGGTACTCTCTTCAAATGTTTTTGAGGTTTTGGTTACAAATAATGTTTTTCCGGGCACATGCAATTTAATTTCCACTGTCTTATCCTTGATATTCTGCTTGGTTCCCATTTTCAGAAAAACTTCGGCTTCAATAATCCTGTCAAAGAAAGTTTCCAGTTTCCCCAGTTTTTTGTTAACAAAATCTACCAGGGCCGCAGATGCGTCAAAACGCACCGGATGAATGACCATATTCATAAAGAACAATTAATTTTAAAAGGTTAGAAAATTTGTTTTCCTACTCTGCTTCTAAGTAACAAATATTACCTGAAACTTAAAAGATTTTTACGGCTTTTTTTCAAAAAGGTTAACGTAATGCTAAGCACATTTATTTTCGCCCGGAAAACGCTTTTTACAGGGTTTTAAATTAATTAACGGGAAGTATTTCTTGAACTGGGTTTAAATTATTGAAAACCAATAATTTAAACTTATTCAGGCCTTGGGATGGGCCTGCTTGTAAATATTTTTCAGCTTATCAATAGTATTATGTGTGTAAACCTGGGTGGCGGCCAAGCTGCTATGCCCCAGTAGCTCCTTTACCGCATTTATGTCGGCCCCATTATTCATCAGGTGGGTGGCAAAAGTATGCCGCAAAACATGCGGGCTTCTTTTATCAATAGTGGTTACAAGGTCAAGGTATTTCCGCACTATAGTATAAAGCTGGCGGGGGGGTATTTTATTGCCTTTGGGGGTTACTAACAGGTAGTCGCCCTCCTGGTTTTCAAGGGCATTTCTTTTAGTCTCAATAAATTCCCTAATAGCTAAAGTCAACTTTGGCGACAAAGGGATAATCCGTTCCTTATTTCCCTTGCCAAGCACTTTTATTTGCGAACCATACGAATCTATATCTTTTTCTTTCAGGTTTA
Organism: Chitinophagales bacterium; assembly: GCA_035550455.1. Lineage (GTDB taxonomy): Bacteria > Bacteroidota > Bacteroidia > Chitinophagales > LD1 > Bog-950. The sequence goes on from DASZPC010000299.1 coordinate 2,118, forward strand.
TCAATTCGCTACGGCGCATACCAGTGGCGTACAACAATTCAAAAATCATTTTCTCGCACTGCCCTTCAAAACCTTCGGCAAACTCTAGCTGTGTCAACAGCCGTTCTATACCAGGCTGTTCCACAAATGCCGGAAGGCGTTTAGCCGTTTTGGGGGCCTGCACCTTTGCCATAGGGTTTTTCCGTATTTCTCCCTTCTTAAGCAGGTACTTATAAAACGATTTAAGTGTTGAAATTTTCCGGTTTATAGACCGCGTCGTAATTTTCTGCTCCATTAGGCCAACTATCCAATTCCGCGCTTCCAGGTGGGTGGCAAATGTAATTTCGCTGCCTTCATTTGCCTTTAAAAAAGCATTAAACTGCTCAAGGTCGTTACGGTACGATTCAAGCGTATTTTTCGAATAGCGCTTTTCAAAAGCGATGTAGTTATAAAAAGAAGTCAGTTGGTTACTCATAATTCATTTCCCTATGCAAAATACAACGTTTAAACCTTGGGCATGTTATCTCCCGCAAAGCAATGTTAACAGCATAACTACTTTGTGCAATGCTTAGCACAACCATTCCATAATTTTTTTGCATCTTTATTCTTATTCGGAGATTGGAAACCGGCCTGGCCGGACATCAAAGCACTACGACACCCTGATATGAAGCAAATTTTCCCCACTTTGCTAATGGTATGTACCATGTACCTGTTACAGGCACAGTGTATTAATAATATCGACTTTAACAGTTGGGCACAAGCCGGGTGGGCAGCTAATGGTAACTGGGTGGTACAAAACGGGGGCAGCCAGGTAAGGCAAACCATTAACGGCAACCCAACTTTCTACATATCTCCTTACGAGCTTATCAACGTAAAAATTACCGGCAACTTTAAAACCACAGATAGCGATGATGATTTCATGGGTTTCGTATTTTGCTTCCATAGCCCGATAAGCCCAGGCGATGGTTACAATACATGGCTTTTCGATTGGAAACGCGGTACCCAAACCTCAAATGGTTACACAGCCCAAAAGGGTATGTCGCTCGATAGCCTGAATGGCACTATCCTGTCGGGTAACTACAATCAAACCTTCTGGGGACACCAAAACACTCCTGAATTTACCTGTGTGGCCAATACCTTTGGCGGGGCCGGTTGGGTACAAAACTACAATCACTCCTTTGAACTTGACCTGAGTTTTACCCGGGCCACTATTTACATTGACGGCAACCTTGTTTTCGACCATGCAAGCTGCTACCTGCCCGGCCGCTTCGGATTTTATAATTACTCGCAGCAGGATTGCTACTACAGCAATTTCCAGTATTCCATGAATATAAATTTCGATGTGCTTACCCCGCAGGTTTGCCCCGGCCAAACAGCCTATTTCCAGTTTTTCAATAACTGCACGGGTATCAACTATAACTTTAGCCAATACCAAACCTTTATATGGGACTATGGCGATGGCACCGTTGTCGCCAATAATAACCCCACCGCCGTTAATGTAAATACATCGCACATTTACGCTACACCTGGCAACTATATTGTTAAGCTTAAGGTAGTTGATGGACAAGGCTGTTCTGATTCGGCTACACAGCAAATTACGGTGCTGGCCCCACCCATGGCTTCATTTACAGTACCTGCGGTTTGTAACGGTAACCCCGTAGCCATTATCAACAACACTACTGGTTCGCCGAACAGCTGGCAGTGGGATTTTGGCGATGCCACTACCTCCACACTTCAGTCGCCATCGCATTTGTATGCCGGTACGGGCAACTACATAATAACCCTTATTGCCGCCGATAGCATTGGCTGCGCCGATACTGCACAACAACAGGCAACGATTAACCCTAACCCTTCAGCAGCTTTTACGGCAACCACACAATGCCAGGGAACTGCAACAACTTTTACCGATGCCTCATCAGGAAATCCCGTGCAGTGGAGATGGAGTTTCGGCGATGGAAATACTTCCACCCAACAAAACCCTTCCAACACCTATGCCTCGGCAAACAGCTATATGGCCACACTGATAGCTACCAATAGTTTTGGTTGCCCCGATACCACCACTAACCTTGTAACCGTAAACCCCAACCCGGTAGCTGCTTTTAACGCCCCTTCGGTTTGCTATTACAGCGCCGCGCAGTTTACCGACCAAAGTACCGGCAGCCCGGTGCAATGGCACTGGGACTTTGGCGATACCCAAACAAGCCCACTGCAAAACCCATCGCATAGCTATATTTCAACCGGCACTTACCCGGTTACTTTAACCGCCACTACTGCCCTTGGTTGTTCCAATACTGTGCAACAAAACTTTACTGCGTGGCCGCAACCTGTGGCATCTTTTACGGTTGCGCCGGTTTGCTTTAATGGGGTTTCGCAATTTGTAAATAACTCGGCTATCAGCAGCGGAAACATTACTAATTATGCCTGGGCCTTCGGCGATGGGGCCACATCGGCACAAGTAAACCCTGCCTATACCTATGCCGCACCCGGTACCTATATGGCAGGTTTAATCGTACAAAGCGATAGTGGCTGCCTCGACACTGCAAACATGGCTGTTACAGTTTACCCCAATCCAGTCGCCAATTTTAATATAGCCCCGGCATGTGCTGGCAGCACTACTGCTTTTACCGATGCCTCAACCATTGCAACGGGCAGCACACTGCAATGGAATTGGGATTTTGGCAATGGGCAAAACAGCGTTTCGCAAAACCCGGTAAATACTTATACCACCCCGGGAGTTTACACCGTTACTTTAATAGCTGCTTCGCAATTCAACTGTACCGATACAATATCAAAACAGATAAATGCATTCTATAACCCCACTGCGGCATTTAGTGTACCTTCAGTTTGTAATACTGCGCCATCTGTTTTTGGTAATAGCTCAACCATCGGGCAGGGTAGCATAATAGCCCAGGCATGGAGTTTTGGCGATGGGGCTACCTCTAACCAATTAAACCCTTCGCATACTTATGCCGGTTCAGGCACATATAATGTTACACTGGTTGTGCAAAGCGACAGCAGTTGTTTTGATACCCTTACCCAACAAGTGGTGGTTTATCCCCTACCGGTCGTTAATTTCGGTGCTTCCGCAGTTTGCCCACTGCAAACCAGCATTTTCAATAACAATACTACTATTGGCTCCGAAAGTGTTATACAATGGGCCTGGGACTTTGGCGATGGTAATGCCTCCACGCTTCAATCGCCTTCTCATAGCTACGCAAATACTGGCAACTATAATGCCATTTTAGTGGCAACTTCCGACAATGGCTGTGCCGATTCGGCTTCGCAAACAATTACAGTATACGATGTAGCAGTTGCGCAAATTACCACTACCCCGGCCTGTTACCATTTAGATAATGGCACCGCTACTGTGCTAACCACGGGTGGTACGGCCCCGTTTAGCTGGCACTGGAGCAGCGGCCAGTACACTGCCACCGCATCAGGGCTTTTTGCGGGCAGTTATACAGTTACCGTTACCGATGCGCACCAATGCACCAGCACCGCTACCGATATTATTACCGAGCCCCCATTGCCGCTTACATTAACGGTTGACCCAGCCGACCTGAACATTAAACTGAACCAAAGCCTGCAAATGCAATTAGGCAATAGTTATAATGATGATAACGCCCTGTATTCCATTCAACCCGGTTACGGGCTTAGCTGCAACACCTGTGCGGACTTTAATGCCATACCTTACCAAACTACTACCTACAATGTGCTGATTACCGATGCCTTGGGCTGTACCGGGAACGGCAGCTTTGCCATTACGGTTGACCAAACAATACCGGTGTTTATTCCCAACGTGTTTTCTCCTAATGGCGATGGCAGTAATGATACATGGGGTATAGAGTCCACCGATATAAAGCAATTTAAAGTTTCTGTTTTCGACCGCTGGGGCGAAAAGGTGTTTGAAGGCAACAATATCTACGATACCTGGGATGGCACTTTCAAAGGCAAGCCTGCCCCTGAAGGGGTATATATCTACGAGGGTACGATGGTTTTCCTTAATAACCAAACCAAGGACATAAAGGGAACGGTAACTCTGTTAAGGTAAAAATGCAAAAGCCCACCCCGTTATCGGAATGGGCTTTATATGTTAAAAGGTGAAACGTATTAACCTTCGGCCTCTTGCTTCAGTTGCTGTATAAAAGCGGCACGCAATATGGTATTACGTCTGCGCACACTCGGCTTTGTAAAAGTCTGGCGTTCGCGAAGCTGGCGCAAAATGCCTGCTTTTTCAAACTTCTTTTTATACTTCTTTAAAGCCCTGTCAATTGATTCTGATTCCCTTGCGTCTACTATCAGCATGTTTGTTAAAATTTTTTGAGTGCGCAAAGATAATCCTTCTTTTCTTATTTGCAAACCCACATAGCGGGTAACTTTGTGGGCGCGTTTGGCATTAAACACCGAATGGATTAGGTTTGAACGCTAATTAATAAAGTAGAAAATGACTTTCCTCGATTTTGAGCAACCCA
>DASZPC010000300.1:0-1603 GCA_035550455.1 Chitinophagales bacterium
GCATATTTTCGGTGGTTGAACTGGGCAAATTTTTAGTGTCGAGTATCATCAGGCAGTCAATAGAGTTGGCAAAGGCCGGGTCCACATTAAAGCCTATAAATTTTGCATTTTGTTTCAGGTATTGTTTTATCAGTACCGGTACTTTAAAGTGCCGGGGTTCTATCTCCTCAATAAATTTATCCAGGTTGTTCAAAATGCCGTCAAAGCGCGAAAGGAGGGCCTTTTTTTCGCGGCTGCTTATTTTTTCAACCAGCGGGTTCCGCGCTTCAATATATTCTGCCAGTTCCTTATCGCTAAAGTGTTCTTTTAAAAAGGCCACTATCAACTGCCTCGAAAAAGGCGAGTAATCGGCGCTTATGCTTACCGGCCCAAGCAGGTATTTGTACTGTGGGCTGTTTTTCAAAAAAGCATAAATGGCTTTCCACAACAGGAAAAGCGGGAAGGGGTCTTTTTGATATTCTTTTATTATAAACGAGCGGCCCATCTCGAGGGTTTTGCCCCAGTAATCATCAAACCGCCTGTCGAACCAAAACAACGAGTGTACATAAAAGCCGGTACGGCCGTAGGTTTTCATTATTTCATCGCCACAGCCTAAGCGGTAGCCGCCTATAACTTTGTTTTCGGCTTTGTCCCAAATAAAAAGCTGACGGTAGTATAAATCGTATTCATCAATATCGGTGCTTTTGCCGGTGCCTTCACCGGCCTCGCGGTAGGTAATTTCGCGTTGCACACCTATTTCCTTCATTATGTTAGGTATAACAAGGGTGGGGCATATATAGGCTTCAAGGTCGCCCTTCGCAGCCATTTTATAGGCGGCCAGTTGCTCAATTTCTTTTTGAAGCAGCCCAGGTTCAATATTCTTGTCAATATTTTTTTGTTTATCGGGGGCGGGGGCAAAATGGTAAAACTTATCAACCTCCAGCGAGCTGCCCAGCGCATGTGTTTTGGCAAATAAAAACCGCCTGAACTGTTTGGGGCTGGTAAATTTTTCAATATCGGCAGGCTTAATGGGTTTGCCAATGCGAAGGTCGAACTGCATATCGCCGTCGTCGCTCAAAATCTGGTACGGGTTAGCTGCCAGTTGTTGCAGGTAAATGGTTACATCTTCTTTATTCGGTTTTATAAAAACCGGTATTACCGGAACATTCGATTTTTGTATGGCGGCAACAATTTCTTTATCCCAGGCAATTTTATCAAGGCTGTACCGCCTTATGCGCCGCGATGGGAAAAGTACCACTGTTTCGCCGTTGGCAATGCCTTCGTGCAGCACTTTTAAAATACCTTCTTTAAGCTGCCCCCAGGTATCGAGCGATGATTTTTTTACACATATTATTTTACTATCGTTCAGGTAACCGGCTGCTTTGCGGTAGGTGGTTATAAGCCGGTAGTTTTTTATGGTGTTTTTTATGATGGCCGAAAGCAGCGCATCTTCGTACTTAGAGCTAAAGCGGTTGCATACCACAACGCAGGGGCCGGGCGTAGCCAGGTTTTCAAGTTCTTTTTCCTGCAGGTAAACCCCGGCACATTTTCCCTTCAGCCAAATTTCGTGCGCTGAGCTTTTAGCAACGGCTTGTTTTGCAGGCATGTGGTTTCAGTGGGTTTT
>DASZPC010000301.1:0-4983 GCA_035550455.1 Chitinophagales bacterium
TTGGTTCTACCAACGACTATTCTAAAACTGCCAATAGCGATGTGGTGGTCATTACCTCTGGTATTCCACGCAAACCCGGTATGAGCCGCGAAGAACTTATTGGCACCAACGCCGGTATAGTAAAAGGCGTAACCGATAACCTGCTTAAATATTCGCCAAACACTATCATCGTGGTTATCAGCAACCCGATGGACACCATGACCTACCTTACCCTCAAAACCAGCGGCCTTCCTAAAAACCGCATCATTGGTATGGGCGGTATTCTCGATAGCTCACGTTTTAAATATTATTTAAGCCAGGCCCTGAACTGCTCACCCGGCGATTTGCACGGGGTGGTTATTGGCGGCCATGGCGATACTACCATGATTCCGCTTACCCGTTTGGCTACCTTAAACGGCCATCCGGTTAGTAACCTGCTTACTGCCCAGCAATTAAAGGAAGTATCGGATAATACAATGGTGGGCGGCGCTACCCTTACCAAACTAATAGGCACATCGGCCTGGTATGCACCCGGCTCTTCTGCTATGGCTTTGGTTGAAAGCATTGTGCGCGATGAAAAGAAAGTATTCCCTTGCTGCGTGGCCCTTGATGGCGAATATGGCCAAAAGGACATCTGCATGGGTGTTCCGGTAGTGTTAGGCAAAAGCGGATGGGAAAAAATTGTAGATTATAAGTTGAACGATGAAGAACAGGCCGCTTTCAACAAAAGCGCCGATGCTGTTCGTAATATGAATAATGTGCTTAGCACTTTAAGCCTGTAAACCCAGAACTTTCAATTTCTGTTTAAATCCCCATAATAGTTAATTGACACAAATAAAAAGTCTTCCTTGCCGGAGGACTTTTTTTTTATTTTTACGTTATATGAAGAAACCCAACAACACGGTAAAAATCTTATTGGCAAAGTTTCAGGAAGGCGGCTACCATCTTTTTATATCTGTAAAAGTGAACGGTAAAAAGTGTAGGTTTCTGATTGATACGGGCGCCTCCAAATCGGTTATTGATAAAGATTATTTTGTGAAGGTTGCCGGTAAGCGCAATCTTAAAACCATTCAGCAGGAAACCTCCAGCCTCCACGCCACCACCGCCGAATCATACTTTGGTAAACTTAAAACAGTTGAAATAGGCCATCATAAAATTGCCAATTACGTAATTGCAGCTGTCGACCTTGCCCATGTAAACATGGTGTACAAAAAACTAAAACAGCCCCGCATTCAGGGCATTCTTGGTTCCGATTTGATGTTAACCTATAAAATGGTGGTTGATTACGGTAAGTTGCTTATAACGCTTCCCTAATTATTCGTGCGTGCAGCCTGCCCCGCCGTTTTGGCAACACTTGGGCAACTTCTTAAACGCCTCTTCATTTTTCTTAACCTCGTCTGCATCATAGCCGGTGTTCGAAATCACCGCGCGTATCTGGTCAGGGGTGGTTTTGGCTGGGTCGTATTTTACCTTAATCTTTTTAGTGTCCAGGTTCAGGTTGGCCGATACAATTCCTTCAACAGTTTTTAAAGCCTTTTCAATACGGTTTTTGCACGATTCGCATACCGCCGAGGTTTGTATTACAACCGTTTCGGTTTTAAACTTTACGGCAGCCTCTAACCCCATTGATAAAAAGGCGATTAGCACAAAGGCGCTGAAAAACTGTTTAATATGGGCTCTCATGTCTGGTTTTTAGTTTGGTGCAACAAATATGAATACGTTTTAGCTCCCAAAATATTGTTTTAACAACGATTAAATTAAAAAAAAATAGTTCAACGCATTCTACCCATACATCTTGTGTAATATAAATCACCATGCTATTCCCAAAATTTACGAATCTTTGGCCCCGTGGAAATTGCACACATCTTTGGTTATATAGGTGCGCTTTGTACCGGGTTGGTATTGGGGCTTATGGGTGGTGGTGGTGGTTTGCTCGCTATTCCTATCCTCGTTTATCTTTTCGGGGTCGAAGCCTCCGTAGCCACAGGCTACTCGCTCTTCCTGGTGGCGCTCACTGCCTCCAGCGGGGCTTTTCAAAACATCCGCAAAAAAATGGTTGATTACCATGCGGCTTTCTATTACGGCCTGCCTTCGGTTATCACGCTCTACATAATGCGCCGCTATGTCATGCCGGCCATACCAAAAGCACTTTTTACGGTGGGTAACTATACCGTTCAAAAAAACCAGCTTATTCTTTTCGCGCTGGCCATTGTAATGTTCGCTGCCGCCTACAAAATGATTACCTCCGATAACGATGTTATTACTGACGAACCACACAAAGCCAACAAATTAAAACTGGCCACACTGGCGGTTGTAATTGGCAGCTTTTTGGGGCTTGTGGGTGCCGGTGGCGGCTTTTTAGTAATGCCTTCGCTTATTTATTTCGCTAACCTGCCCCCTAAAAAAGCGGTAGGCACCGCACTGGTTATTGTGTCGGTTAACTCACTTATCGGTTTTATTGGCGACCTCGGCACGCATACTGCCTTTAACTGGTCCTTTTTACTCACCTTCTCTTTCTTTTCAATCAGCGGGGTCTTTATAGGCCACTACCTGGCAGGCTTTATCCATAACCATTTGCTTAAAAAATATTTCGGCTGGTTTATACTCGTTGTGGGTATATGGATAGTAATCAAAGAGGCATTCCTCTCTTAATAAAAGGCACACTTCGCCCCCTCATTACCCCTTCGTCAATAGTCTTTGCTAATAAACATCTTCCAGTATGTCGGCAACATCCTGGGTACTTTCAACTTCGGGTAGTTTGTTAAGCAGTGTTTCCCGGTGCTCATTACAGCAGGTATCGCCTATGTTTATTTTACCATCGCCAACAAGTATAGTGGCCGTTTTACCATGAACCGGGCATTTCATCTGCTCCAATTCCTCTTTCATTTTTGAGTATTCGAACATAGAAATCAATTTTGGTTACCATAAAATTACGGCAAAACCAACCGGTTAACCAAAAATTGGGCGTTAAGGTTTGTAAACACTAATACCGGGTTTGAACAGATATCTGTACGTATAACTATGCGCCGGTGAAATCACGGTAAATAATAACAATAATGAAAATCAGCGTTCCTGAGTCTCTATTGTTGTTTTCGGGCGCCAATAATGAATCCATATTTCCCCGGTGGCGTACGGTTGTTCGCCAACCGGTAACAGGTTCCTTATAACCCTTAATTTCCAATCAACCGCCGGTGGTAATTAATTTGCCCCAGGTGGTATTCCAGGTGGGCTACTAACTGTACCATTACATGCGCGGTGTTTTTACCTTTAAAGTTCTCTTGTAACGGAAAATCTTTCGCCATATCAGCATCGGCAAGTTGATCCAGTGTGGCTTTAATCATAGCAAGGGTAGCATCAACCTGCGTCAGCATTTCGGCGCGGGGCACATTCTTATCGCTAAACTCATTATCGCGGTGGCGCACATAACCGGTGCCGCCTAAAGTAGCGCCAATAAAATGGTTCAGGTTGCCAATAAGGTGCAGGCATAAATTGCCCGCTGAATTGCTAATGCCTTTCTCCACTACCCACAATTTCTGTTCATCGCCATATGCACTCAATTCTTCTTTCAGTTTATTCAAATCCCGCTCAAAAAAATAGATAAATGTTTCGTTTAGCATAATATCAGTTTATGGCTTGTTATCAATACAAACTTTTGCCGGTCATCTCTTTGGGCTGCTCAATGCCCATAATCTTTAAAACGGTAGGCGCTATATCGCCCAGTATCCCCTGGTGCATGGCCGGGTGCAGTTCTTTATCTACCAAAAATATCGGCACCGGGTTTTTAGTATGGGCAGTATTAGGGCTGCCGTCATCGTTTATCATATAATCGGCATTGCCGTGGTCGGCAGTAATTAAAAAAGCATAATCATATTTTAAACCGGTCTCCACCACGCGTTGCACACAGGCATCCACCGTCTCCACTGCCTTAACCCCGGCGCTAAATACCCCCGTATGCCCTACCATGTCGGCATTGGCAAAGTTAAGGCAAACAAAATCGGGCTTATTGGTATCAATCTCTTTACAAATGGCATCAGTAACCGGTATGGCGCTCATTTCGGGTTGCAGGTCGTACGTGGCCACTTTTGGCGAGGCTATCATAATTCTTTTCTCGCCCGGAAACTCCTTTTCCCTTCCGCCGCTAAAAAAGAATGTAACATGCGGGTATTTTTCCGTCTCCGAAACCCTTACCTGTGTTTTGCCCAGTTTCGATAACACTTCGCCAAGCGTCATCGTCAAATCGGCATTGTCAAATATGTTGTGTACATTTTTAAAGCTGTGGTCGTAAACAGTCATGGTGGTATAATGCAAATCCAGTTTCTTCATATCCTGTTCCGGCAAATCCTGCTGTGTCAAAGCCTTTGTAATTTCGCGGCACCGGTCAGTCCTGAAGTTGAAACATATCACGGCATCGCCTTCCTGTATCGCTTTAAAGTTTTTTGCCGAAACAATTGGCTTTATAAATTCATCCGTTATACCTTCGTTATAGCTTTCTTCCACCGCCTTAAAAATATCATCCGCTTGCCTGCCTTCGCCTTTGGTAAGCAGGTCGTAAGCAAGTTTAATACGCTCCCATCGGTTGTCGCGGTCCATAGCATAATAACGGCCCACTACCGAGGCAATACTTCCCGCCGATTTTTGCAAATGCGCATCTAAATCCTTTAAAAAACCTAAGCCGCTTTTCGGGTCGCAATCGCGGCCATCGGTAAAGGCGTGTACATGCACGGCATTGTTATCCATGCCATTTGTTTTAGCTATATCGCAAAGTGCCTTTACATGTTCTATATGCGAGTGTACCCCACCATCCGATACCAAACCTATCAGGTGCAGCGGCTTATTATTCGTTTTGCAGTAATCAAACACGGCCAGCAGTTTCTCATTTTCGGCCAGTTCGCCGTTGCGTATAGCTATGTTTATGCGCATCAGTTCCTGATATACTATGCGTCCTGCCCCTATGTTCAGGTGGCCTACCTCGCTGTTGCCCATTTGCCCATCGGGCAGGCCCAC
>DASZPC010000302.1:0-1966 GCA_035550455.1 Chitinophagales bacterium
TGGGTGCAGTTGTCCTCGACAGTAACCGATAGCGTGCCGAACCCGCTGTACCAACCACGCAGCTTTAATTTTGTATGGCAAATGGTAACCGACCCTACTGATATGAACCATGATGTGGTATATGCTGCGGTGGTTAACGGAATATGGAAAAGCATGGATGGGGGCGCAAGCTGGCGGCCTGTTTTGGGGTTAGACTCGAGCACCACCACCCCATCGCAATACACAGACATTGCCATTACCAGCACGGGTGTACTTTATGCCACTATGAGCAGCGAAAACGGACATGGCGGTATATACCGCAGCACCGATGGCGAAACATGGGTTAAAATAAGCCCATCGACTTTTCCGCTAAGCTACCGAAGGATAGAAATAGGTATTGCCCCAAGTGATGAAAACCAATTATACATAATTGGGGAAACGCCTACGTATGGCACTACAGGGCATTCGATGTGGCATTATCATTATTTATCGGGCGATGGCAGCGGCACCGGCGGGCAATGGGCCAACCTTACACCTAATGTACCCGATGACCACTGCACCGGTTATTACAATTTCGATTTCAGGAAATATAATTCGCAAAATTCGTACGATATGTATTTTGCGGTTTACCCCACTGATACCAATAAGGTGTTTTTAGCCGGTACGGACCTTTACCGGAACATTGACGGTTTTAGCAGCGCTGCTTATGACTGGATTGGGGGCTACCAATGCGACTCGAGCCATTTATCGAATTATGTGTACCCCGGGCACCACCCCGACCAGCACCGGCTGGTGTTTTCGCCCTCGAACCCGCACGTGGCCTACTCGGCCACCGACGGCGGTATAATGAAAACGAACGACATACTTGCCACACCGGTGGTTTGGCAACTGATGAACAACGATTATAACACCGGACAGTTTTATGCGCTAACGGTAGAACCGGGTAATACCAACAGCCCTTATATAGTTGGCGGGCTGCAGGACAATGGCAGTTACCTGACCAATACCACCGATTTTACGCAACCCTGGCCCAAAGTACTGTACGGCGATGGCGGCTATTGCGCTATTACCCACGGAAGGGGCAATTATTATTTGAGCATACAGCAGGGCAAGGTATTTAAAATGACGATAACCGATGACGGGACGGTAACCGGGCTGAGCCGCATGGACCCTACCGGAGGAGGCAGTACTTATTTATTTATTGCGCCCTTTATACTTGACCCTACCAACGACAGCCTTATGTACCTGGCGGCAGGCAAGGTTATTTGGAGGAATGATTCATTACCGGCTATACCTATAACCGGAAATGAATCGAACCCGGTTTCGCAGGGGTGGCATGTGCTAAGCGGCACCAGCACCGGGCAATTTGCCAACTCTCCGGCTATTTCCACTTTAAAGATAAGCGAGGCCAATACCGACCTGATGTACTTCGGAACAGAAAACGGGAAGGTGTATAAACTGGATGGCTGCCGTACCAGCACCGGCACACAAAAAATTGATATTTCGGGCAGTAATTTCCCCAGCGGAGCTTATGTAAGCTGTGTAGATGTAGACCGGCTGGATACGAATAAAATAATGGCTACTTTTTCGAACTATGGTGTGCGCAGCATTTTTTACAGCAGCAACGGCGGGCAAAGTTGGAGCGATGTAAGCGGCAACCTGGAGGAACATCCCGATGGCAGCGGCAGCGGTCCTTCGGTTACATGGGCCAATATTTATAACAACGGCCATACCACCACTTATTATGTGGCTACGAGTGTAGGGCTGTTTTCGACCACGCAACTGAACGACAGCAATACGGTATGGACACAGGAAGGCGCCAACACCATAGGCAATGTAGTGATTGATATGGTGATATCGCGCCCGTATGACAGCCTTGTGGTAGTTGGCACACACGGCAATGGTGTTTATACCAACAAAATATTTACGCCTACTACTATTAACAATATTAAACCCGATGCCCCCGCTATTAACTGCTACCCGAACC
>DASZPC010000303.1:0-6783 GCA_035550455.1 Chitinophagales bacterium
CCAATGGAAGCATTACCACAACAGCAGGAATTTATACCGATACGCTGAGTACCATGCTTGGGTGCGATAGCATTGTAATAGCCACACTTACCGTTAACCCGGTTTCGGCTACTACGGTGAAGGATACTATTTGCCAGGGTAATTCGTTTACCCTGCCTAACGGTACGAGTGTAACCGCCGCAGGCAGTTACCCGGTAACCCTTGCTAACCGCTTTGGCTGCGATAGTGTGGTAACCACGCAACTTACAGTGCTTGATGTAACAGTAACTGCACAGGAAACAGATGCATTATGTAACGGGCAAAGCAGTGGTACTATTACTGCGGGCGCCACCGGCGGGGTTACCCCTTATACTTACGATTTAACAGAAAACGGGAACCCGGCGGGGAGTAATACCACCGGAAGTTTTAATGCCCTTGCCGCCGGGAATTATGATGTAAGCGCTACCGATAATTTTGGCTGCGGCGCTGCCACTACCGTGCAAATAAACGAGCCAACCATTTTACAACTGACCGATGCCCCGGAGGATGTAACCTGCTATGGACTGGCCGATGGTAAAATTTTGCTGATGGCTACCGGTGGTACGCCTGCTTATACTTATACAGTAAACGGGCAAAACAATACAAGCGGCAGCTTTGCACCGCTTAATACTGGCACTTATAATTTTATTGCTACCGATGCGCATGGCTGTGCCGACAGTGGTACGGTAAGCATTAACCAGCCGGATGCGATTAATATTGAGCTTACCCCTGACTCCACCATTATAAAACTTGGGCAAAACCTGGCTTTAACTGCCAGCACTAACTACGACCCTTATACCTCGTATTTGTGGACGCCTGCCGAAGGGTTAAGTTGTTACGATTGTCCCGCCCCAATAGTAGCGATTAACAGTACTATGCAGTACTTTTTAACGGTAACGGCCACTATTAACGGCCATGATTGCACGGCCGATACCACCCTTACAGTTACTGTGATACCCGATTATGATATTTTTATACCGAATGTGTTTTCGCCGAACAATGATTTGAATAATGATTTCTTCCAGATATTCGGGAACCTGCAGGGGATAAAGTTTTTGCAGGCTGAGATATTTGACCGGTGGGGCGAGAAAGTTTTTGAGAGCAACAACATTTACTTTAAGTGGGATGGCAATTTTAAAGGTAAACCTGTACCACAGCAGGTGCTGACCTATACCATACGGGTGGTGTTTGTAAATAACCACACCGAGAAACTATTTACCGGTAGCTTAACCCTGCTGCGATAGTATTACAGCAGGTTGCGTACGCGCCAGCCGTAAAAGGCCAGGTACACAAAACAAATAGCGGGAATGATGTAGGAAGCCTGAACGCCGATGTTATCGGCGGCAAAGCCCATTATCCAGGGCAGTATGGCCCCGCCTAAAATGCCCATTACCAAGAGCGATGAGCCCTGGCTGGTATACTTACCAAGATTGTGAATGGCGAGGGTAAAAATATTGCTCCACATAATGGAGTTAAACAACCCGGCAGCCACTACCGTAAACAAGGCGATTTTACCACTGCTGGAAAGCGTGATAAGCAGCAGCCCGATATTAATAACAGAAAAGAACATCAGCGTACGGGCCGGGTGGAACCGGGCGGCTATAAAACCGATGGCCAGCAACAGCAAGAATGGCATATAAGGCAGCGCCTCGTGCCAATCGAACCCCTTGATGTAAAATATAAATACCAGGAAAGGATATACTATAAGCGGTATAATAAAGGCGAGGGTTATCTTTATTTTTTTTGATAAATCGCTGAGGGCGGCCGAGCCTGTGAAGCGGCCAATCATTAACCCACCCCAGTACAGCGAAACAAATACCGGGGCCTGCTCGCGGGCAAGGCCGGCAATTTCTTTGAGGCCTACAAAGTTGGTCATCATACTGCCAATGCAAACCTCGCCGCCCACATACATAAAAATGGCAATTACACCGAGGGTAAGTTGCGGAAAGCGGAAAACCTGGCCGGAGTGCTCTACGTGTTCTTCGTTGGTAAAAGCAGGCAGTTTAATAAAGCCCAGCACTAAAGCCACTAACACCGTAATGCCGCTGAAAATAAGGTAGGGTATTTTTACCGCATCGGCGCCGGTGCTGTTTTTTGAGAATAACTCAAAAATTAAATAGCCGCCCACCACCGGGGCAATGGTAGTGCCGAAAGAATTGAAACCCTGCGCCAGGTTAAGCCTGCCCGAAGCAGTAGCCGGGCTGCCCAGTATGGCTACATAGGGATTGGCGGCGATTTGCAAAACGGTAAAGCCCAGGCCCAACACAAACAAAGCAGAAAGGAAAAAGCCATATACATGAAATTGGGCGGCCGGGTAAAACAAAGCCAGGCCAGCGGCTGCCATAAGCAAGCCGACTATCATACCGTTTTTATAACCGATTTTATTGATAGGGTCGCCCCACTGGGCAGAGATGAAAAAGTATGCCAGCGAGCCGATAAAGTAGGCCATAAAAAAGGCGAACTGCACCAGCATGGCCTGTGCATAGCTTAAAACAAAAACACCTTTGAGATAGGGGATGAGGATATCGTTCATGGAGGTGAGGAAGCCCCAGATGAAGAATAGCGAGGTAACAACACCAAATGAGAAACGGTTATTCATTGATTAATGTGCTAATGTGATAAATTTCAATTTCGGAAAAACGTTGCTGATTCTTTTGCAAGGTACTAAATCTTACATAGGTAATTACCGGCATCTACTTCGGCGCGTATGCGGGTAGCCATAGCGGCGGCGCCGGCATTATCATCGCTAATAGTGTATTGGGCTGCTTTATCAAAAGCATCATACAGCCTTTTATAAGGTTCGTAATCGGTAACTATGCCTTCGTTGCGGGCGGCTGCACGGGCTTTGCAAACTTCTTCGGATGGCCGGAGCACGATATAATGAAAAGGGATATTGCGGCTGTTGAATATTTGCGCTGCTTTTTCGAGGAAAGAGGGGGTCATAGAGAAATCTAAAACAACCTGGTAGCCATACAGCGCATAGGGCACAACAGCGGCTGTCATGGAGGCCATAACCATCCTGAAGTTTCGTACCCGGGCGTTTTCTTCAAAACCTTTAGCAATGAAAAACCAAAACTTATCGCCCTCAATATAAGAAACAGGGGCGGGAGTAATTTCGACGAGTTTTTTTGCCACGGTGGTTTTACCGGCGCCCACCGGGCCGGATATAATGATAACCGGTTTGATCACTTTTTCGGCCTGCTCCATTATTCACTATTGAATAGTAGTAACAGGAACATCGTTAGGGCCACTACCCCAGTTTGTGTTAGGCTGGGCGCTCATGTTAAATTCAAGCGTGCCGCCATTGGTAACATCTTCGTAAGTAATATAGCTTTTGTTGTAGCTGTTGCCATTTAAAGAAGCGGAATTGATGTAAACGTTTTGGGCGGATTTGTTATTGGTTTTAATGGTAAAGGTTTTTCCGTTTTCGAAATGGATAATTGCTTTATCGAAAAGGGGTGAGCCGATAGCATATTCATTGCCACCGGGGCAAACCTCGTAAATGCCGAGGGCGCTCATTACATACCAGGCGCTCATTTGGCCGCAATCTTCGTTGCCCGAAAGCCCGGCAGGTTTATCGTGGTACAATTCTGTCATTACACGGCGGGCCATAGCCTGCGCTTTCCAGGGCTGGCCGGCATAATCGTATTCGTACAGTAACTGGTGGCTTGGTTCATTGCCATGCGCATACTGGCCAATCATACCCGAAATATCGTTTTGCTTATGGCCTTTTAGTTTTGAAGAAACAGTGAACAGCGAATCGAGCATGGTAGCCAGCCTTTCTTTACCGCCCAGCAGTTTCATTTCGCCGGTCATATCCTGTGGCTCATAAAAAGAGTACTGCCATGCGTTTGCCTCGGTGTAATTATGGTTTACATCAAAGGGGTCGAAGGGGGAGATGAAACTTTCCTGCTTGGGGCGCATAAAGCCAGTGGAGGGGTCGAAGAGGTTTTTGTAATTTTGCGCACGTTTAATAAACATGTTGTAATCGTCCATTTTGCCCAGCTTTTTGGCAAACTGTGCAATGCACCAATCATCGTAAGCGTATTCCAGTGTACGCGAAACGTTTTCTTTGGCATCAAGCGCTTTTATGTACCCAAACTGTTTATAATCGCTAAGGCCGTTGCGGTCTTCCATCGCGCTTTTTTTCATGGCCTCCAGTGCTTCGTTAGCATCGAAACCGGTAACGCCTTTCATATATGCTTCGGTAATAACGGGTACGCAGTGGTAACCAATCATGCAATTTGTTTCGCAGGCCGATAGTTCCCAAACGGGCAACAGGCCGCCCTGTTCGTATTGGAGCAAAAAGGTTTTTACAAAATCAAGCGAGCGTTTTTTATCAATAAGGGTAAGCAGGGGGTGTTCGGCACGGTAAGTATCCCACAACGAAAATACCGTGTAATAATTGAAGCCGTTGGCGACGTGTACTTTTAAATCGCGGCCACGGTAACTGCCATCCACATCGCTATAAAGGCTGGGGTGAATCATAGAATGGTATAAGGCAGAATAAAAAGTGCGCATAGCCGAAAGGTCTTTGCTTTCCACTTCTATTTTGCCTAATTCTTTGTTCCAGGCGGCTTTGGCATCGGCAGCCACTTTATCAAAATCCCAACCGGGCTGTTCGGCCACCAGGTTTTTGCGGGCGTTTTCGATACTTACTGCCGAAATACCCACTTTGGCATATATTACCTCGCCATCGGTGGTTTCAAAAGCCACATAAGCCTTTAACAGGCTGCCGGTATCGTGGCGGGCGTTTTCGCGGAGCACATCGGCTTTGGCAATACCAAATTTTTTAAAGGGTTTTGAAAACTGAACCACAAAGTACAGGTATTGATTTTTGGCCCAGGCAGTGCTAAGGCGGAAGCCGGAAATTTCGTTATCGCCGGTAATAAAAATTTCGCCCTCTTTCACCTGGTCGCGGTGGGTGAGGTCGAGAATGATATTAGCTTCTTTAGCCTTTGGGAAAGTGTACTTGTGCAGCCCAGTGCGCAGGGTAGTGGTAAGTTCCACTTTTACATGGGGTTTATCTAACACCACGGAGTAGTAGCCGGGCGATGCTTTTTCGTTAGTATGTGAAAAGGGCGAAGAATATTTTTTGTTACTGAACTGTGGCTTGCCTGTGGTAGGCATTAAAAGGATATCGCCATAATCGGAACAGCCAGTACCGCTAAGATGGGTGTGTGTAAAGCCATAGATAACCTTGTCGGAATAATGGTAGCCGGAGCATCCGTCCCAGCCTTTAAGGCGGGTATCGGGGCTAAGCTGCATCATACCAAAAGGCATAACGGGGCCGGGGAAAGTATGGCCGTGATCGCCTGTACCTACCATCGGGTCGGCGTATTGGGTATAATCGGTGGTTTGGGCTGCAAGAAAAAGATGGGTTAGAACAGCGAGGGTTAAAAACCTTAGTTTCATAGCAGTGAGTTTAGGATTTAAACATGGGGTTTTTTCGGCCAAATTCAAAACACGTTTATACTTGCCTAAACCGCCAATTCTTCTATTTTTGCCCCGCAATTTTTGAAAAATGGCCAATTTAAAAGAAGTACGGGTAAGGCTTGCATCGGTGAAAACCACCCAGCAAATAACAAAAGCCATGAAATTAGTGGCAGCCTCGAAGCTAAAACGCGCGCAGGACAGGATTTTGCAAATGCGCCCTTATAGCGAAAAGCTGAACGAAATACTAAGCAATATTATGAGCAACCTGGAAGGTGGCACATCGCTTAGCTTTAATAAGAAGCGCCCTGTAAAAAATGTGTTGATTGTACTGGTAACCAGCGATAAAGGCCTTTGCGGCGGTTTTAACTCGAACCTTATTAAAACAGCCCGCAGGCTGGTAAATGAAACCTATGCCAACCAGCGCAAAGCAGGCGGTATTACCCTGCTGTGTGTAGGTAAAAAGGGGTATGACTTTTTTAAGAAAGAAAAGGACCTGAATTTTATTACCGATTATACGAGCCTGTTAGGGCAGCTTTCGTTTGAAAACTCGCAGAAGGTATCGCAGCTTTTGATGGATGGTTTTGCCGCAGAGAAGTACGATGTAATTGAACTGGTATATGCCAAGTTTGTGAACGCCGCCACCCAAAGGTTTATGGTGGAAAGGTTTTTACCGGTTGAACCTAATAAGGAGACGGTAAAGAGCAAGGCTAAAGCCGATTATATATTTGAGCCTGAGAAGGAAGCACTGCTGGAAGAACTGGTGCCAAAAATACTGAACACACAATTTTTTAAAGCATTGCTGGACAACAACGCATCGGAACACGGAGCGCGGATGGTAGCGATGGACTCGGCCACCAACAACGCCCAGGAACTGATGAAACAACTGGGCATACTTTACAACCGCGAACGCCAGGCTGCGATTACCAAAGAAATTTTGGAAATAGTAGGCGGTGCTGCCGCGCTGGAAGAAAAGGGCTAAGGCATAACGCTAAAAGGGCTTTGTTATCTTTATTACAGTAAATGGAAAACCTCCACCAACATATCGAAGCTATTGTTTTCAGTTCCGAAAGCGCTGTAACGCCTGATGATATAGTGCAAACTATTAACAAGGCTTTTCCGGGCACCGTGCTTGATGAGAAGGTGGTAGAACAGATTTTAAGCGACCTGCTGGAAAAATTCAAAAGCGATATTTATGCTTTTGAATTGCGGGTAATTGGGGGTGGCTACCAGTTTTTTACAAAAGCGGAATACTACGGTACTGTAGCCGCTTTTATAGGCCAAAAAGAAAAGAAACGCCTTAGCACCGCAGCGCTTGAAACACTGGCCATT